>NZ_CP031417.1:4500000-4727500 GCF_003367395.1 Pseudolabrys taiwanensis
TCGCCGAGCTCAAGCGGCTTTATTACGACACCGCCTTGTCGGCCAATGCACTGGCAATGAACACGCTGATGAGTCTCGTCGCGGTCGAGCAGGTCGTGTTCGGCAGCGACTATCCCTACGCGCCCGAGGACACAATGACCGGGACGGTGAAAGGGCTTGCCGCCCTCAAGCTGCCGGAGGCCGATCTTGCGGCCATTGAACGCGGCAACGCCTTGCGGATAATGCCCTGGCTTGAAACGGGACGGTGACCTTGTCGGATGAGATCACGGCTGCGGAGGTCGATAGCTACAAGGCCTGCATCGGCCGCACATTGAGCGAATCCGATGTCGTGGGCGCGCATGTCGCGGCGCTGTATGCGGCGACGCTCGACCGGCCGCACAGTGGGACGACCTTGCCGCCGCTATGGCATTACGGTCTGTTCCTGACGACCGTGCCGACCGGCGCGCTCGGCACCGACGGCCATCCGCCGCGTGGCGCTTTCATGCCGTCGGTGACGTTGCCGCGGCGCATGTTCGCCGGCTCGGATGTGCGGATGTTGCGGCCTTTGACCATCGGCCAACAGGTGACGCGCGTCTCGCGCATCGCGGCGGTCGATCATCGCCACGGCAAGACCGGTCATCTTGTTTTCGTGCGGGTGGCAATGACGCTGAGCCAAGGCGGCGAGCCCTGCGTCGAGGAAGAGCAGACCATCGTCTATCGCGGCGCCGGCGCGCGCGTGCCGCCCGTCGAGCCTGCGCCCCGCAAGCCGCTGGTGGAGGGGCAAACGTCCGAAGAGTGGCTGCCGACGACCGTCGAGCTCTTTAGGTTTTCGTCGGTGACCTTCAACGGCCACCGCATCCACTACGATCTGCCTTACGCGATGGACGAGGAAGGCTATCCCGGCCTCGTCGTGCACGGGCCGCTGACGGCGACGCGGCTGTGCGACTTCGCCGGCCGGCTCGCCGGGCGTCCGCAGACGCGCTTTACCTTCCGCGGTGAGGCGCCCACGTTCGTCAACCAGCCGATCCGGCTGGTGGGCAGTGTCAGGGATGGTGCCATCGCGGTCCGGGCCGAGCGCGCCGATGGCGTCACGGCGATGTCGGCGACCGCTGCGGTTGGCTGATCAGACCGGCTTGCGCACCGAGGCGAGCCAGACGCCGCTGAGGATCAAGCCGAAGCCGACGATGTGAAACAGCGCCAGCGGCTCGCCCAAAAGCGTGGTGGCGAGGATGGCGGTGTAGATGGGCACGAGGTGCAGGAATGGGCCGGCGCGGTTGGCGCCGATCAATTCGACGCCACGATTCCAGGCGGCGTAGGCGACGACACTGGGAAAGATACTCACATAGGCCAGCGAGCCGAAGGTGAGCCACGTCGCTTTGAACGTCGTGCCCGTATAGGCCTCGGCGATCGCCAGCGGCAAGGTGACCACGACGGAGATCGCCGCCAGCACGACCAAGAAGCTCCAGCCGTTGATCCGCGGCCGCAACCGCAGGCATGCGGCATAGACCGAGAAGAACAGCATGCTTAGGACGGTCAGCAGGTCGCCCCAGTTGAAGGCGAACTGGCGCAAGGTGTCGAACTGGCCGCGGCTGATGACGACGAGGACGCCGAGCGATGAGGTGATGATACCGGCGATTTGGAAACCGGTGATGCGGTCGCGGAACATCAGCGTGCCGACCGCGATGATCAACACCGGCACCAGCGAATTGAGCACGGACACGTTGAGGGCCGTGGTGTAACGCAGGCCGACGAACTGCAGGATGCTGAACATCGCCCCGCCGGTCATTCCGAGCCAAAGCAGAGCCGGCCAATGCTTGCGGATTTCAGGCCAGTCGCGGGCAAGGTGCGGACGCGCCAGCGGCAGGACCAGCGCGAGCGGCACCAGCCAGCGCAATGTCGATGCCCCGATCGGCGGCACCTCTCCGGCCATGGCTCGGCCGACGAGGTGATTGCCGGACCAGCACAGGCCAGCCAAAGCCAAGAGAAGAAAGGGATTATTCCTCATGCCCGGGAAAGCATGAACAACATCGTTTGGCCGGGGGCAAGAGCGCCGCGGGCCGGCCGTTAGAGAAAAGATAGTCCGCGCCGCGAACGCAGTTCAGAGCCTGTTGATCTCGAACTCCTCGCAGGAATAGCCCAGCATCGACAGGCCTTCCTCCAGGAAATCGCCGACGGTGGGGGTGCCGAGCAGATAGGCCGCGGTCCGGTTGTTGTGCTGACGCGCTGCTTCTTCGCGCACTTCCGCCCAATCCTCCGCGGTGTAGTCGTCGCGTCCGAGCCACGTCAGAGCAACCAGATCGACCTGCTCGTCCACGCTGAGCGCGTTGATCAGCGACACCATCTCCTGCACGACGGGATCGTTGCCATGATCCTCGAGCACAGCGGCGTCGCCATCGTCGGAGGGATTCGAGCCTGTGTCCGGCTCGGTGACGACATCCTTGGCGTCGAACTCACGCGCCTTGACGATGAGAAAGCAGACCTTCTCCGGCGAGATGGTCAGCGGACCTTCGTCATCATCGGGGGAGTCGGTCGTTTCGGCGGGCTGTTTGGCCATGACAATCACCTCGGTGGGGATTAATGCGTGGACACCTCAGGCGTTCCCGCCCGTGCGGCCGATAAAGGTTGATCGAGCCATCGAACGATATCGGGCCAAAAGTCCCGCAGGGTGTCCGTGCCCGTGAACAGGCCGAGATGCCGGCAAGGGGCGCACGCTTTGACGACGTGCCGTGCCGGCGTGCCGGCCAGATCGGCGAGAGCGAACAACTGCGGTGGCGGCACCAATTCGTCGTCGCGCGCCGCCAGCAAATAAAGCGGCGTCTCGAGCTTTGAAAGATCGATCGTCTTCCCCAGCGCAACGAAACGGCCGCGCGCCAGCGCGTTCTGCCGATACAGTTTGTCGACGACCTCGAGGTAGTAGGCGCCGGGAAGATCGACTGTGGCTGCGTACCAGTTGCGAAAGCGCGCCGCGAGGGCGTCGAAGTCGCCGTCGTCGTCAGCGCGATGCGTTTGCAGCACTTGCCCGATGTCGTCGTCGCCCAACCCCATCGGGTTCCAGAACTTGAGAAACTTCTGTCCCAACACGCGGCCATCGCCAACATGGACGAGCTCTCTGAAAAAGGCGGGCGCATTGCTGTCAACGATGGCGGACAAGGTCGAACCGGCTGCCGCGGTATCGATCGGCGCGCCGGCGATGATCAGCTTGCGCACTTTCGTTGGGAAGCGCGCCGCGTAAAGCAGCGACAGCCAGCCGCCTTGGCACAGCGCGACAATGTCCACCACGCCGCCCAGTTCATCTACCAGCACGTTGAGCGCGGCAAGATAATCGTCGATACCGAGAAAGCGCATATCGGGTGTCGCCGAACGCCAATCGGTCAGGAACAGCCGTTCCACGCCGGCGTGACGCAGCGTTGCGACGAGGCTGTGGCCGGGTGCGAAGTCGGCGACCGTTGCGCCGTGCAACGCGAATGGCGCGCACAGCAAGACCGGCCTGCCGGTCGCGGCCGTGCTGAAATCGCGCAGACGGACCGCGCTCAGCTCGAGGGCGACGGTGTTCTCGGTCGCCCATGGCGGCTCAGGCGCTTGCTCTTCGTCGCCACCAAACGCCAGCTCGGTCCAACCCTTCGCGAGCGTGGCGGCAAGTTCGCTTGCCGAGGTCGCGGCGAGCGCCGGCCACATGAATGCAAGGTGAGAAAGCAGGCGTCCGGGTGGCTCGTTCATGGCGATCTCGTCTGCCACGATTTGCGCGTTTCCATGCTGGGTAGAAATGCGGTCCAGGCAATGGGTATTTAAGTACAAGGTTCGCTGAAGATGCGGCCTTGAGGCAAATCAATGTCAGGTGATCCGACGCGCGGGACGCTCTGCTGGTCCTGACAACAATAAGGAAAAAGCCATGCAGACGCCGGTTCAGATCGATTTCCAAGGCATGGAGGCGAAGGCCGACATTCGCGGCACCATCGCCAAGCATCTGTCGCTGCTCGAGGAACGCTATGGCCGCGTCACCGCCGGTCGTGTGGTGCTCAAAGCGCCGGGCGGTCACCATCGCACTGGCGGGCTCTTCGAGATCAATATTCGTCTGTCGCTGCCGGAGGGCCGCGAGGTGAATGTCGGGCGCACCGCGTCGGAGGACGAGCGCCAGTCGGACTTGAGCTTCGCCATCAATGATGCGTTCAAGCGCGCGCGCCGGCAATTGGAAGACCATTCGCATCGTCTTCAGGGCAAAGTGAAGACGCATGAGGCGCCGCCGATCGCGACGGTTAAGCAACTGGATGCGTCCGGCGAATTCGGGTTCATCGAAGCGTCGGACGGGCACGAGATCTATTTTCATCGCAACAGCGTGCTCAATGGCGGCTTCGACGATCTGAAGGTCGGCGCGCGTGTGACCTTCGCGGAGACGATGGGCGACAAAGGGCCACAGGCGACCACAGTGAAGCCGATGGGCAAGCACGCCCTGAAGGTATGAACGAATCAATCGTTCCGGGTATGATCGCCTTGTCGACGAACTGCTAACGCTACGGCAACCTTGCCGATGATTTGCGTCGCCGTTCCTTTGACAGACATCAATAAGTTCCCTTCACATTTGCGATATTAGCGAACCCGTTATGGAGGTCTCGGATGAAGAAAGTTCTCGTGGTGGCCGCTCTGGCCTTGACGCTCGCCGGCTGTGAGACGGCGCGGCAAGATCGCGTTGCAGGCGGTGCTTTGATCGGTGGCGGCACAGGCGCGCTGATCGGCGGTCTGGCTTCACAATCCGCGGGTGGTGCCGTCGCAGGCGGCCTGATCGGTGCGGCGGCTGGTGCGATTATCGCCGACGCCACTCGTCCGGGCCGTTGCTATTACTACACGCATTCCGGCAGGAAGCGTTATGTCCGCTGCTGAGGTGATCGCAGCGTAGGCGATTGGATGCCCGGACCGTCTTTAGGTTCGGGCATCCGCATTTTTAGGGTCACACGCGCATGGTAAGCGGGTGATCGACGCGATCCGGTTGTTCGCAGGTCCCCATGTCCATTCGCAATCTAGACAAGATGTTTCATCCGCGATCGATCGCGGTGATCGGCGCCTCCGAACGGCCGGGTTCTGTCGGTTCGGCATTGATGCGCAATCTCACGCATGCCGGCTTTGAAGGGCCGATCCTGCCGGTCAATCCACGCGCGGCGGCGGTTCATGGCATCATGGCGTATAAGGACGTGGCGAGCCTGCCGCTGACGCCTGAACTTGCCGTGCTTGCCACGCCGCCGGACACGATCGCGCCGTTGATCGCCGAGCTCGGCGCGCGCGGCACACGCGCCGCTGTGATCCTCACGGCCGGCTTTGCCGAAGGCGAAGCGAGGGTCGGCCGCGAACGTGCCGCACAACTGCTCGCTGCGGCACGCCCGCATCTGTTGCGCGTCGTCGGTCCGAATTGCCTCGGCATCGCGGTGCCCGGCATCGGTCTGAACGCGACCTTCGCGCCGGCGCCGCTTTTGGCGGGCAACATCGCGTTCCTTTCGCAATCCGGCGCCATGGCGACGACCGTGCTCGATTGGGCTTTGCCACGGCGCATCGGTTTCTCGGCCATTGTGTCGATGGGCGACATGAGCGACGTCGATTTCGGCGATCTGCTCGATTATTTCGCGCTCGACGACTCGACGCAGGCGATCATCATCTATGCCGAAGCGGTGACGCAGGCGCGCAAGTTCATGTCGGCGGCGCGCCGCGCGGCGCGCGTCAAGCCCGTCATCGTGGTGAAGAGTGGCCGGGCTGAAGAGGGCGCTCGTGCGGCAACCTCGCACACCGGTGCACTTGCCGGCGCCGATGTCGTCTATGACGCCGCCTTCCGCCGTGCCGGCATGCTGCGGGTGAACGAGGTCGAGGAATTGTTCGATGCGGCCGCGACGCTCGCGACCATGTCGCCGCAGCCCGGCAACAGGCTCGCCATCGTCACCAATGGCGGCGGCGCCGGCGTGCTGGCGACGGACCGGTTGATCGAAGAGGGCGGCAAGCTGGCTTCCTTGAGCGACACAACGATCGGCAAGCTCAATGCCGTTCTGCCGTCGACGTGGAGTCATGCAAACCCCATCGACATCATTGGCGACGCGGATGCCGCGCGTTATTCGCACGCGGTCGAGGTGATGCTGCAGGATCCCGATAGCGATGCCCTGCTGGTGTCCTATTGCCCGACCTCCGTTGGCTCGTCGGCCGATGCGGCCAAGGGATTGGTCGATGTGTTGAAGAAATCGGACGTCCAGAAGAAGAACGTTTTCGCGTGCTGGATGGGTGACGCCAGCGTGCAGGAAGGGCGCGCAACGCTGGTCGCCGCCAAGGTGCCGGATTTCGAGACGCCCGAGCGCGCCGTGCGCGCCTTCATGTATCTCGTGCGCTATCGCCAGAGCCAGGATTTACTTCTTGAGACGCCGTCGTCGGCGACGGCCAGCGCCGAGGCCGATACGCAGCGCGCCCATGCGCTCATTGCGCAGGCGCTGGCGGATGGCCGCGAGTGGCTTGATCCAGCCGAGGTGAGTGCCTTCTTCGCCTGCTACGGCGTGCGCTTTGCGCGCACCGAGGCTGTTGCCGATGCGGCGAGCGCTGCGAGGCTTGCCGCTGAGATCAAAGCGCCGGTGGCGCTGAAGATCCGTTCGCGCGACATCACGCACAAGTCCGACGTCGGCGGTGTCGCGCTCGATCTTGCGACGCCGCAGGATGTCGAGGCGGCTGCGCAGGCGATGAATGCACGCGTCGCCAAAGCGAGGCCGCAGGCGCAGCTCGAGGGCTTTATTGTGCAGGAGATGGTGCACAGGCCGGGAGCCTTCGAGTTGATCGCGGGCGTTTCGACCGATGTGACCTTCGGTCCCGTGATCCTGTTCGGGCACGGTGGCACCGCGGTCGAAATCCTGGGGGACAAATCGCTCGAATTGCCACCGCTCAACACGGCGCTGGCGCGCGCGCAGATCGAGCGCACACGTATCGCCCGACTCTTGAAAGGCTATCGCGACCGCCCGCCCGCCGATATCGAGGGCGTCGTGAACGTGCTGATGCAGCTCAGCCGTATCGTTGCCGATCACGCCGAGGTCACCGAGATCGATATCAATCCGTTGCTTTGCGATGCGCAAGGCGTGGTTGGCGTCGATGGGCGCATCCGCGTTCGCAAGGCGGCTGGGTCGGCCGAGGCGCGATTGGCGATCAGGCCCTATCCGCAAAATCTCGAAAGCGAGATCAAAACGCCGGACGGCAAGGCCTATGTCGTGCGTCCCATCCGGCCCGAAGACGAGCCGGCGCTAAGCCGTTTCGCGGCCGAAGTGGATACGCAGGATCTCTGGCATTCGGCCTTTTCGCTGTTGCGCGAGCGCAGCCATGAGACGGCCGCGCGCCTGAGCCAGATCGACTACGACCGCGAGATGACGATGCTGGCCTGGGAGGGCGGTCGCGTGGCGGGCCTGGCGCGCTCGACGGCCGATCCGGATTTCGACGCGGCGGAAGCGGCCGCGATCATCCGTGCCGATCTGCGCGACAAGGGATTGGCGCGGCAGCTTCTGCAAGCGCAGCTTGCGGCCATTGCCGGACAGGGCGTGCGCCGTGCGGTGCTGGTCTATCCGGCGAAGCTCGCGCGCATCAACGCGATCGCCGTGGAGCTCGGTTTCGATGTCGCGCCGTCGCCGGACGATGCGGCCGTGCTGCGGGCGACGAAGAAGCTCTAACCGTCATCCTGAGGCGCGAAGCGCGAGCCTCGAAGGAAGACGGTCACAGAATCGACCCGCACCCTTCGAGGGCCGCCTACGGCGGACACCTCAGGGCGACGACGACGGGTGATCACAATCCGCTCGTCGCCAAGAACTCACGGACCGCCGTCGCCAACCCGTTCGGATTGTCGCCGGCGAGGTCGTGGCTGCCTTCGATCTCAATGGCTGTGGCGCGCGGGTTCATCTGCCGCACTTTGCCGAGCGTCGCAGCCTCGAACATGTTCGACATGCTGCCGCGGATGACCAGTGTCGGGATCGCCATCTCGCTCAGCATCGGCCATAGGAAGGTCGGCACGGGTGAGGATTGACCCGTCTCGAGAGCGCGCCGGAAGTTGTCGCGATAATGCAGGTCGCGCTTGAGCGCGTAGCCTTTGTCGGTCTTGGTCAGGAAAGCTTCCCAGCGCGCGCGGCGCTTGGCGTCGCTCGGGTCGTCATGATCGTAGGTCATCGCTTCGTCGACCGAGGCGAACACATCCGGCTGGCCGCCGATGCGTTGCGCCGTGTACTTGCGGCCCGGCGCGGCGATGTCCGGCGCGAAGTCGACAAGGATCAATCCAGCCACGCGCGTGGGCTTCCAGCCGGCAGTGGCGAGGCATACGCGGCCGCCGAAGGAGTGTCCCATCAGCACGGCCTTGTCCCAGCCGAGATGATCCATCACGGCGATAACGTCGTTGCTCAAGGTCTCGAGCTTGTAGTCGCGCGTCTGGCTCCAGGATGACTCGCCGAAGCCGCGCATGTCGATGGCGACGACTTCGCGGTCCTTTGCCATCAAGGTGCCGGCTTCGATCCAGTCGTAGGAGAAGTAGGACAGGCCGTGCACGATGAGGATCGGCGTGCCGCCGGGCCTGCCGAACGTGCGATAGAAGATATCGACGTCGCTTGAACGGACGCGGCCAGTTGTGTGCGTCATCGGCTCAGGCTAGCCCCGTGACGATGCCCATGCCGGTGATCCATTCCGGCACAAGGTGATAGTATTTGAGCTCGGTCTGAAGCTTGCCCATCGCCTTGGCGGCGGAAGCGGCGGCGACCCAGGTGCGCACTTCGTGCGCGCCGAAGCCGGCGATACGGTCGATGTCCTGATCGGTCATCGCGTCGAAGGCGTCGAGCTTGCCGCTGACGAAGTTCTGCAGGAAGTCGCGATCCCATTGCTCGCTCGGCGGCAGGCACGGGCCCTTGCCGACGACGAGGTCGCGGGCGGCGCGGATGACGCGGTTTTCGCGCGCGTCGAGCTCTTCCTGGCTGGGGATGGCGCGCTGGATCAACCGCTTGGCGACATCGGGCGGGCTCATTTCCAGCCGCGGCGTCGGCGGATCGTGCGACAAGCCGCCGGAGCCAATGAAGCTGATGCGCAGGTTCTTGTCGGCGAGGAACTCGCCGATCGCCGTGCCGAAGGTGCGCACGCGCTTGAACGAAGGTCGCGGATCGGCGGCGCAATTGATGAAGATCGGCAGCACCGGATAGCGCGCCAGCGCGCCGGTGAGCTTGTACAGCGGAATGGTGATACCGTGGTCGACCTTCATCTCGTGCGAGATCGCGACGTCGATGTCCTTGGCGTGCAGGTGGCGCACACAGTCGATCGCCAGCGCGCGCGGCACCCTCAACGGGCCACTTTCGAGATGCCAGTCCTTGGTGCCCTGCGCGGCGGTGCCGATACAGAACATCGGCATCAATTCGTAGAAGAAGCCGTTGAAGTGGTCCGGCCCGAACACGACGACGAGGTCGGGGTTGAACTTGTGCAATGCCGTTGCGCACTGGTCGAGCTCGCGGAAGAACTCGGCGTGCACGCCGTTCTCGGTCTCCTCGACATCGGTCAACATCAAAGGGCTGTGCGAGGCGCAGATCAGTTGGATGCTCATGGTTCCCTCCACATCTCCCGGCGTGCTTGCTACACGCGCGTTTCGCTTATGCCGTTGGCGAACATTTCATCGACGTCGATCAGGCGTGTCGCCAGCCCCTGCTCGTAGGAATAACGCGCCATGGCGGCGAGCGTCCTGCGGTTGGCGTCGTTGAGCCCGTAGGACCAAAAGTCCGCGCCCATCAGTGCTTGCGTCGCCTCGTATTCGGCGCTCACCCAGGGAAGGCCGATCTTGAGCGCAGTCACTTCGACGAGGTCGGCATCGGCAATGCGTTTGGCTTGCAGATACGCCTTGTACAGGCTGGCGCCGAGCCAGGGATGCTTCTCGTGGATGTCGCGGCGGATGCCGAGCGCATGCATGATCGGGAAGATGCCGGTCTTTCTGAAGTAGGCCTGTTCGACGGCGCGATAGTCGGGAAACAAGCGCCGCACCTTCGGGTGACCGTCGATGAGGCAGGACGGTGCGCGCGCGGACATGACGCCGTCGATGGCGCCGTCGGCCAGTAATTGCGACAGCGTCACGTCGTTGCGCGCGACGAGCGGAAAGCCTTCGGGCAGATTGAGCGGAAACTTGTCGCGGCGGCCGGGATTTTCCAGTCCTGCCTGCACCCAGTTGATATCGGCCGCCTTGATGCCGAACTCGTCCTGTAGATAGCCGCGGAACCACATCACCGCCGACATCTGATATTCCGGCACGCCGATGGTTTTGCCGGCGAGATCGGCAGGGCTTTCGATGCCGCGGTCGGCGCGGACATAAACCGCCGAGTGGCGGAACATGCGCGACAGGAAGATGGGGAGTGCCACATAGGGCGTCGGTCCGCGCGACAGCGCGATCAGGAATGGGCTGAAGCCGATCTCCGCCACCTCGAACTCGCCATGGAAATAGGCGCGCTCGAAGCATTCCTCGACCGGCATGGTCAGATAATTGACGTCGCAGCCTTCGACTTTGACGCGCCCATCGAGCAGCGGCCGCACGCGGTCGTAATCCCAGCTGGCAATCGTGAGGGGTAGGCGGCTCATGGCAACTCCCGGTCGTCTAGACCACTACCGCCGCAATCATCGAAAGTCCATACTATTGACTTAATGCCGATGCCCTCCGAGCCGGCTCACCGGCTTGTGGATGCCGCCCGCCAGGCGCGCAGCATTCTTTCCGCCAGACCCGGTGAGGCCGCTATGATGCCACCCCAAGGGTTTGCAGGATGGGCCAACGATGACGGCGAGAAGTGCATTGCGGAGCGCGGCGGGCGGGACGGATCTCAGCCGCAGCCCGGTGGCCCGCTATATTCAGCTCGCCACCCTCTTTCGCAATCGCATCGCGTCGGGAGAATGGCCGGTCGGCGGCCGCATCCCCAACGTCGACCAACTGGCGGCTGAATTCGCCGTCGCGCGCGGCACCATGCGCGAGGCGCTCGGGATCCTCGAACAGGAAGGGCTGCTCGAGCGTATGCGCGCCAAGGGCACCTTCGTGCGCAGCGCGCCGGACACGCACGCGCACAAGCTTGCCATCGATTGGCAATCGCTGATCTCGGCGCACGAGGGCGCCAAGATCGAGGTGCTGGAACAGCGCGTGACGGCCGAACTGCCGGTTGCAGTCCGGCAGAAGGGCACGCCGGCGCCGAAATATCAAATGATGAGAAGATTGCACCTGCGCGACGGCCGGCCGTATCTGATCGCGCAGTTCTATCTCGAGTACGAACTCTTCACGGAAGGCCCGCCGTTGCAATTCCGCCGGCTGCCGACCTTGCCGATTCTCCATCGCATCGCCGGCCATCGCATCGGCCGCGCCTGGCAGATGGTGACGATCGGCACTGCCGACGTCGAGGTTGCCGGGATGCTGAATATCCCGCTCAATGCACCCGTGGCATTGGTCGACCGCGTCGCCATCGACAAGGACGGCGTCATTCTTTATGCCGGCCATGGCATCTATCGCGGCGACGCCATCTCCATGGAGATCGAGCTGCGGTGACTTCGTCGTCCCGGCGGGCGCGAAGCGGGAGATCCGCTCGCATGGGGCAACGCCTTTCATGACTTGGAATTCGGAGCGCGTGTTGAATGTCGGATAACGGAACGTTCAAAGGCCGGCGTGAAGACCGGCGCCTCGTCACCGGCCAGGGCCGCTACACCAACGACTGGAATTTGGAGGGTCAGCTCTACGCCGCGTTCCGCCGCTCGGATCGCGGCCATGCCATCATCAAGTCGATCGACACCAGCGCTGCCGCGAGTGCGCCGGGCGTGGTCGCCGTGGTCACAGGCCGCGATGTCGCCGATGCCGGCTTTGCAACGTTGCCGCCGATCTCCCCGCCGCCGGGACGCGGCGGTCAGGGAATTCTGGTGCCGCAACGGCCGGTGCTGGCGGGCGATCGCGTGCGGTTTGTCGGCGAGGAAATCGCCGTGGTGGTCGCCAAGACCGCGGCGGCCGCGCGCGATGCGGCGGATATGATCGATATCGATTTCGACGATCTGCCGGTTCTTATCGGCTTTGAGAACGCGATGGCCGCGGACGCGACGGTCATTCACGACAACATTCCCGGCAACATCTGCTTCGATTTCGAGTACGGCGATGAGCAGAAGACGGCCGATGCGTTTGCCCGCGCTGCCGGCGTCGTCACCCTCACAGCGGAAAGCCCGCGCGTGGCGCCGACGCCGATGGAAGTGCGCGGCGCCCTTGTTTCCTACGATGCCGCGGCAGACTCGTTCGATGTCTATTGCGCCAGCCAAGGCGGCCCAGCCTTCGGCCAGGATCTGGCGCTGATGGCCGGCGTTCCCGCCGACCGCGTGCGCGTGCATATGGTCGATGTCGGCGGTGCCTTCGGGGCACGCACGGCGCCGTTCCCTGAATATCCGGCCATGCTTTATCTGGCGAAGAAGCTCAAGAAGCCGATCAAATGGCTGTCGACGCGGTCGGAGGATTTCCTCACCGACAATCACGGCCGCGCCGTGTCGCTCAAGGGCGAACTCGCCTATGACGACAAAGGCAAGTTCCTGGCGCTGCGCACCGAATGGCTGTGCGACTCCGGCGCCTATCTCGCGCCCGCCGGCGTGTTGACGAACTCAGTCAATGGCAAGGTGGTCGGCGCCGGTGCTTATGCAATCGAGGCTGTGTATGGCCGCCATCGTCAGGTGATCACCAACACCTCGCCGACGAACGCTTATCGCGGCGCGGGCCGGCCGGAAGCCAATTACATCGTCGAGCGCCTGGTCGACGAGGCCGCCGCCAAGCTCGGCGTCGATCCGCTCGAACTGCGCCGCCGCAACGTGCTGCGCAAGGCACAGTTTCCGTACAACACGCCGACGGGCGTGCGTTTCGACAGCGCCGATTTTCCCGGTCTCCTCGCGGCAGCGAAAGAAAAGGCCGATTGGAAGGGCTTTGCGGCGCGCCGGCGTCAGTCGCGCAAGGCCGGCAAACTGCGTGGCATCGGTTGCGGCCTGTTCATCGAGCCGTCGGGCGGCGGCGGCGTGAAGAAGGACGAAGTGGCCGTGGTGTTCCAGAACGACGGCACCATCGTCATCCATAACGCCGCCGGGCCGAGCGGGCAGGGACACGAGACGGTGTTTCCGGAATTGGTCGGAGGTTGGCTGGGGGTCCCCGTCGAACGCATCGTGAGCCATTCCGGCGACCCCAAGGGGCCGCGGCTCACCGGCGCGCCGTCGATCGGCTCACGGTCTGGCATGACGCTCGGCAGCGCCTTCAAGATCGCGGCAGAGGTTGTCGTCGAGAAAGCGAAGAAGCTCGCCGCCGACGCGTTGGAAGCGCCGCCTGAGGACATCGAATTCAAGGATGGCGTGTTCACTATCGCGGGCACCGACCGCACGATGAAGATGACGGAAGTCATCGAGCGCCACGCCTCCGATAGCCCGCACCCGCTCGACACCGTTGCCGAGCGGCCGCCGTCCATGGCGTTTCCCAGCGGCGCGCATGTGGTTGAGCTCGAGATCGACGCCGATACCGGTGACATCGAAGTGGTGCGCTACACGGCGGTCGACGACATCGGCAATGCCATCAACCACACGCTGGCCAACGGCCAGCTTCTCGGCGGCATTATGCAGGGCGCCGGGCACGTGTTCGGCGAACACTGCGCCTATGACGAGAGCAACGGGCAGCTGATCACCGGCAGCTTCATGGACTACTGCATGCCGCGTGCGCATCTGTTGCCGGCGATCGATCTCGTCGAACACAATGTGCCGAGCCCGAACAATCCGCTTGGCGCCAAGGGCGTCGGCGAATCCGGCACGACCGGCGCCATGCCGGCCTGCATGAACGCGGTGATGGACGCGCTGCGGAGTGTCGGCGTGAAGCACTTCGACATTCCCGCCACGCCGTCCCGCATTTGGGACGCTATCGCGGCGGCGAAAGCGGCGGGCTAGGCTGCCGCTGCACCGGCAAGGGGGTGGCGATGGCGGATACGATCGACAGGCTGAGGGCGGCGCTGTTCGAGCGGTTTGGCGAGAGCTTTCCGGTACCGGAAGGCCTCGCCGGTCTGGACGAACTGGCACATATCGCCGCGCATCACGTCTGCCGGCGCTATCAGCCGCGCGATGTGAGCCCCGACTTGCTGCGTCTACTCTGCGCTACGGCGCTGTCGGCACCGACCAAAAGCGACCTGCAGCAGGGTGATATCCTCATCGTGCGCGACAAGGCGAAGCGCGAAGCGATTTGCCGCCTGCTGCCCGAGATGCCCTGGCTGATGGACGCGCCGGTGTTTCTCGTCTTCCTCGCCAACGGCCGGCGGGTGCCGCAGATCGCCGCCATGCGCGGCACGCCGTTTCCGAACGATCATCTCGATCTGTTCTTCAACGCGACGGTCGACGCGGCCATTGTGCTCGCCAACTTCGTGCGCGCGGCTGAAGCCGTCGGGCTTGGGTGTTGTCCGATCAGCGTCATCCGCGATCACGCGGCGACGGCGAGCGAGATGTTGGCGCTGCCGGATAAGGTCGTTCCGGTCGCCGGCATGGGCTTGGGCTGGCCGGCCGAGGACGGCGCGATCTCGCCGCGGCTGCCGCTCGACGTGACCGTGCACGAGGAGACGTTCTCTGAAGACGGACTGGCGGCGCACATCGATGCTTACGACCAGCGGCGCGCGGCGATCCGCCCCTATCGCCGTCAGCGCGAGCCCGAGCGCTTCGGGGCTGCGCCGTTCTATGGCTGGTCGGAAGACAAAGCGCGGCAGTATGCAAAGCCGCAACGCACGGATTTCGGCGTCTTTGTGCGTGGCAAGGGATTCAAATTGGATTGACCTCTGCCGTCCCCGCGATAAGCGGGACCCATACGCCGTGCTCTCTGATAGGCTGCGGCATAGGGGCGCGGCTCGCGCTCGCAAGAGCTCGCTTGGCCGGAACGACCAAGGCGCTATTTCTTCCTGATCACGAATGTCAGCACACCGTCGGCCTGCGCTTTGTTCTCCAGCGCATCGCCCGTCTGCCGCAGCAGGTTCGGGATGTCGATTGCCGCCAACGGATCGGTGCATTCGATCGTCAGCAGGTCGCCGCTCGCCATGCCGCTCAAGATCTTGCGCGTGCGCAGGGCGGGCAACGGGCACTTCAGACCGCGAAGATTGACTGTCTTTTCCGTCATCGCGTCCATTTAGCGCATGCCGCCGCGTCCGCAAACATTGCCCGGGGGCTCTCCGCAGACGGAGCCCCACGAAATGGGCGCCATCGCGGCTCTTGAGCCCCATTTGGGAACGAGCGATGCCTAGCTCAACGGCACCATCGACAGCTTCGGGTCGGTCGCCGGGATGTGGGCCTCCGGCAGGCCCAGTTCCTTGCGCACGATGTTCGTGCCACGCGTCAGCGCCACCATCTTGTAGAAGGCGTGCATGCGGCTCATGCCCTGGCGGCCGAAGCCGCAGTCGCTCGTCAAAATGAGGCGCTCCGGCTCGATGTATTGCAGAGCCTTGCGGATCAGATCCGCGATCTCCTCCGGCCGCTCGACCTGCAAGGTGCGGTGGCTGATGACGCCGAGCGCGATCTTCTTGTCCTTGCCGATCAGTTTGCCGAAATGCTCGAGGTCCATACCCTTGTTGAAAGCGCCTTCGACGGTGATCACGTCGACATCGAGTTCGTTGAGATAAGGCAGCGCGGCCTTGTAGCTCTGATCCTTGCTGGCGACACGCTGCGCGGCCGGCGAACCCCAGCAGGTATGGCACCACACCTCGCAACGCTGGCGCAGGCCTTTCACCTCCTTATTGAATGCCTCCACCCACTGCTCGGGTTTGATGCTCTGGTTGGGGTCGGCGATCACCTGATGAATGGCCGGCTCTTCGATTTGAATGAGCGGCGCGCCGGCATCGGCTAGTGCGTGATATTCCTTGTTCAGCGCCGCCGACAAATCCATCAGCAACTCGAGCCGGTCGCCATAGTGTTCGTTGGTCAGCATCAACGCGAGAATCTGCGCCGAGATCGTGCCGATCTTCACCGGTTTGTCGGTCATCGGCGCGATCGCCTTGTAGGCGCGGTCGAGTTCGAGCTGGGTGTTGCCGATCTTGCCCGACACCGGCGGCGTCATGCGGGTCTCGATCACCTCCCACATCAGGTCGCCGGGTCCTTTGTCCTTCATGAAGCCGGCCGGCGGCACTTCGACGCGCGGTGCGCCAATGCCTTCGACCCGCTCCGTCACGTAGCTCACCCAGCCGCGGCCCGCGACGTCGTCGTCGAGGCGGGTGTCGCCGTCGACCATGATATCGATGCCGGCGCGGTGCTGCGCTGCCACGTGACAGGCGAGGCAGTCGAAGTGCTGGTCGCGGTAAGCAAGGCGTGAAAATCCGTGCGACAAAGGTAAGCCGCGCAGGTTTTCGGTGTACCAAGCAGGGCGCGGCAGCGCTCCGGTCGTGGTGGTCAGCAGCGCCTTGTCCTTGGTGGTGGTGAACACGCGTTTCCCCTTTTCACTTATCGAAAAGCTACGCTTTTCGTTGCATTGTTGCGCTAGAGTGAGTGCGCGCAAATTCGAGGTCAAGCACGCAAGATGGCGGCCCTTACGACACAAGTGATTACGCGGCTGACGCCGCTCGCCGATGTGCTTTCGATGATCGATGCCGAGGTGAAAGCGGTGACGCCGCGCACGCTCGACATCAAGGCCGCGCTCGGTCGTGTGCTGGCCGTTGACACGACTGCGCCGATGCGGCCGTCGGCGCCGACGGCCTTGCAAGATGGTTGGGCCTTACGCGCCGACGAGACTTTGGGCGCCGGCGGTTATTCGCCGGCGGCGCTGATGCGCGTGCCGTCGCGCGTCGATGCCGGTCAGGCCATGCCGCCGGGCACCGACAGCGTGGCGTCGCTCGATGCCGTGCGTGTCGTGAACGGGCAGGCCGAGGCGCTCATCACGATCAATCCCGGCGATGGCGTATTGGCTGCCGGTGGCGACAGCGATCCATCGATCCCATTGCATCGCGCGGGCGATCATCTGCGGCTCACCGATCTGGCTGCGTTCGGCGCGCTGGGGCTCAGCCGTGTCACCGTCCGCGAGCCGCGCGTGCGCGTGCTGCCGGTGCGCGGCAACGGCATCGTCAGCGCGGCGGCGCGGGTTATCGCCAGCGATATCGAGCGGCTTGGCGGTGTGGCGCGTCTGGACGAAGGGGGCCGCGGTCTCGATGTGGCTATCGCTGCGGACAGTGCGGACATCATTGTGGGGCTGGGCGGTACGGGCACCGGACGCAATGATTCGAGTATACTGACGCTCACCCGCGACGGCCGGCTGGCGGTGCACGGCCTAGCCGTGACACCGGGCGAGACCGCGGCTTTGGGTTATGCCGGCACGCAACCGGTGCTGCTGCTGCCGGGGCGGCTTGATGCGGCGCTGGCCGTGTGGCTCTTGGTCGGGCGTCGCATACTGGCGCGGCTTGCCGGCAGCCACCCGCGAGACGATATCGCGACGACCGCGCCGCTCTCCCGCAAGGTGACCTCGACCATCGGAATGACGGAACTCGTACCGGTCCGTGTGGTCGGCGGCGAGGCTGAGCCGCTCGGCGCGCGCTATCTGCCCTTGTCGGTGCTCGCGCGCGCGGACGGCTGGATCCAGGTTCCGCCGGACAGCGAGGGCTATTCCGCCGGCACGCCGGTTGCGGTAAGGCCGTGGCCATGAGTTCGGCCCGAGCCAAGTCCCCGGACGATGCGACGCTGCTCGCGCGCGTGCGCGCCGCCGCGCGGCAGGAACAGTTCCTCGAAGTCGTTTCGGCGGAGGAAGCCCGCGCGCGTTTTGCTGCGCAGCTCGATCTCAAGCCGCTGTTAGCCGAGAGCGTATCGCTCGGCGATGCGCTCACGCGAGTCTTGGCGCATGACGTCGTTGCGCCGGTCGATGCGCCGGCGTTCGATCGTTCCAACGTCGATGGCTTCGCGGTGCGTGCGGCCGATACGGTGGGTGCGAACGATGCCAGCCCGAAAGTGCTGCGGCTCAATCCCGAGGTCATTGCCTGTGGTCACCCGCCGGACTTCGTCGTTGCTCCCGGCACCGCAACGGCCATTGCCACCGGCGGCACGATCCCGCGTGGTGCCGACGCGGTGGTGATGATCGAGCACACCGAGTTGCTCGAAGGTGCCCCGCCGCAGATCGACTTGCGCCGCACCGCGGCAGCGGGACAATTCATCTCCTACGCTGGGTCGGACATCGCGCGCGGCGAGACCTTGCTGCGGCGGGGCGCGCGGATCGGCTCGCGCGAGATCGGCATGCTGGCGGCCTGTGGGCTCGGCCGCGTCGACGTCGTACGCCGGCCGAGAGTGGCCGTCCTCTCCACTGGCGACGAATTGGTGCCGCCAGGCGCGCCATTGAAACCTGCCGGTGTGTACGACAGCAACGGTGCGATCGTCGCGGCTGCCGTGGCCGAAGCGGGCGGCGAGCCGGTGGCTTTCGGCGCTTTTCCCGACGACGAAGCGGTGCTGGAAAAGGCCGTGCGCGAGGCGCTCGTCGCGTGCGACATGGTCGTGCTGTCGGGCGGCACCTCCAAAGGCGCAGGCGATCTGTCGCACACGATCATCTCGAAGCTCGGCACGCCCGGCATCGTCGTGCATGGCGTCGCGCTCAAGCCCGGCAAGCCGTTGTGTCTCGGTGTCGTCGACGGCAAGCCCATTATCGTGCTGCCAGGATTCCCAACCTCGGCGATCTTCACCTTCCACGCCTTCGTCGCGCCCGTGATCCGCGCCTTTGCCGGCCTGCCGCCGGCGGCCGCCGAGACGGTGACCGCGCGCGTGCCGGTGCGGATCGCGTCAGAACTCGGCCGCAAGGAATTCGTGCTGGTCTCGCTGGTCGAGGGCGCTGATGGCCCCATTGCATTTCCGACCGGCAAAGGCTCCGGCTCGGTGACGAGCTTTTCACAAGCCGACGGTTTCCTCGAGATCGATGCGCTGGCGTCGGCGCTCGATGCCGATAGCGAGGTGCCCGTGACGCTGATTGGCGGTGCAGCGCACGCGCCCGACGTCGTCATCATGGGCAGCCACGATGTTGCGCTCGATGTGGTGGTGGGCGCGTTGAGCGAGCGCGGCTTCTCTGCGCGTGTGCTCGCGGTGGGCAGTCTGGGCGGCGTCGCTGCGGCCAACCGCGGCGAATGCGACATCGCGCCGGTGCATCTGATCGATCCAAAGACCGGAAAATATAATGTGCACCTCGCGACCCCCGGCATTGCGCTGGTGCCGGGTTGGCGGCGCATGCAGGGCATTCTCTTCCGGCCGGGCGACGTGCGCTTCGAGAGCCGTACCGCCGTCGAAGCGCTTCGCGACGCGCTTGCGGATCCGTCGGCGCTGATGGTCAATCGCAACGCCGGGGCCGGCACGCGCGTGCTGATGGACAAGCTGCTCGACGGACAGAAGCCGCCTGGCTACGCCAATCAGCCGAAATCGCACAACGCGGTCGCGGCGGCGATTGCGCAGCATCGTGCGGACTGGGGCCTTGCCATTGAGCCGGTCGCCAGGCTGTATGGCCTTGGCTTTCTGCCGGTGGCGCCGGAGCACTATGATTTCCTGGTGGTCCAGAGTCGGCGCGGCCGGCCGGCGGTGGAGGCCTTTCTCGCCGCTCTCCGCGCCGACGAAACACGGGGGCGAATCAAGGCATTAGGCATGGAGCCGGCCGACGAAAACGTGACCTGATGCACAGTTGACCCCTGCTTTGCCGGGCCGCTAGGGTCCCCCGCCACTGACAGTATACGGACGACCGCATGCGAGATCTTGGTTTGTCAAAAGCCATTCGGGCCGCCGGCGGCATCAGCGAACTGGCGCGGGCCCTTGGCATTTCCCAGCCATCGGTCTCGAACTGGGCGCGCGTTCCGGCCGAGCGGGTCATCGCTGTGGAAACGGTGACGGGCGTGCACCGCAAGATTCTGCGGCCCGATCTCTACGCGACCAACGAGGATGACGACGGCCCGGATGCGCGGGGGGGGAGGCGGGCGACCCGGATTATCGGCCTTGCCGGCTGGAGCGGCTCTGGCAAGACGACGGTGATCAAGAAGGTGATCCCCCGCCTGATCGAGCGCGGCATCAGCGTGTCGACGCTCAAGCATGCGCATCACGGCTTCGATCTCGATCAGCCGGGCAAGGATTCCTTCTTCCACCGCACCGCCGGCGCGACGGAGGTCATCATCTCCTCGTCCAAGCGTTGGGCCATCCTGCACGAGCTGCGCGAGGAAGAAGAGTGGGACCTGCCCGACCTGGTGCGTAAGATGTCGCCGGTGGATCTGATCCTGGTCGAAGGCTTCAAGCGCGACGCCTTCCCCAAGCTCGAAGTGCACCGGGCCGAAAATGCCAAGCCGCTGATCCAGCCCGTCGATCCTTATATCGTGGCGATCGCCTCCGACGTCGAATTGCCGGACGCGCGGGTGCCGGTGATCGACCTCAACGATGTCGAGGGCATCGCCGAGCTGTTGCTTAAGCACGCAATATTGGTGTCGGACGCCAAAGCCATTCGGGACAACTGATGGCCCAACTCACCGATGACTGCTTCGCGTTTTCCGGGCCGCTGCTGCGGCTGGACGACATGGAGCGGCTCATCGCCGAGCGCATTACGCCCGTCAAAGAGAGCGAGGTCGTAGCGCTCGGCGGCGCGCGCGGACGTGTGTTGGTGTCCGACGTCGTCGCGCCCGTCGATCTGCCGCCGTTCGATAACTCGGCTGTCGACGGCTATGCGGTGCGTCATGCCGATCTCAACAAGGAGGCCGACACACGGCTCACGATCGCAGGCCGGGTGACGGCGGGGCGCGCGGCGGACGCTGCCATAGGGAAGGGCGAGGCGGTCCGTATCTTCACAGGCGCGCCGATGCCAGCCGGCGCCGACACGGTCTTCATGCAGGAAGACGTCACTGTCGATGGTGAGACGGTGGTCGTTCCGAAGGGCTTGAAGCTGGGCGCCAACAGGCGGCTCGCGGGGGAGGATGTGCCGAAAGGCCAGACGGTGCTGCCCGCCGGCACGGTGCTCGAGCCGCAGCACATCGCGCTTGCCGCGGCATTGGGCATTACGTCTCTCGACGTGAGGCGGCGACTGACGGTTGCGATCTTCTCGACGGGCGACGAGGTGGTCGAGCCCGGCAAGCCTCTCGGCCGCGCAGCGATCTACGATGCCAACCGCTATTTACTGCGCGAGCTGCTCGAACGACTCGGTGCGGTGGTGACCGATCTCGGCATCATTGCCGACCAACCGGAAGCGTTGGCGCACGCGTTACAGGCGGCAGCCCGCACGCACGATCTCATCGTCACGTCGGGTGGCGTCTCGACGGGTGAAGCCGACTATGTCCGAACCGCCGTCGAACGCATCGGCAGCCTGGTGTTCTGGCGCGTCGCCATCAAGCCGGGCCGGCCAGTGGCGCTCGGCGTCATCCGTGACGCTGACGATAGCGCCGCCTTCATCGGCTTGCCGGGCAATCCGGTCGCCGTATTCGTCACTTTCGTGCGCGTCGTGCGGCCGCTGCTGCGCCAACTGGCCGGTGCGCGCGCCGACGTGCTGACACCGCTGCCGGTGCGTTCGAGCTTTGCCTACAAGAAGAAAAAAGACCGCCGCGAGTATGTGCGTGTGGCGCTGCGGCGCGGCGCCGATGGCGAACTTGAAGCGGTGAAGCACCCGCAGGACGGCGCCGGCGTCCTCACGTCATTGACGCAGACCGATGGGCTTCTGGAACTGCCGGAAGACATCACAACGGTGGCGCCGGGCGATCGCGTCGGTTTTCTTTCATATGCCAGCCTGATCGGCTAGAGCAGTTTATAATCAGGTTGAAGCACTCTCCGCTCATTCCCGCGAAAGCGGGAATCCAGCACGCCCTAACAAGTTTGCACTTCTGCGCTGGGTCCCCGCTTTCGCGGGGACGAGCGGATAACGGGACGATTCAATCTAAGCGCAACTGGCTCTAGCTGTGCTGAAGCGCGATGCGCTCGGCCTCGGCGGCGTCTTCCTTGGTATTGACGTTGAAGAATGGATCGATCGGATCGGTCGGCCAGTCAGCGATCGCGATGCCATGCCGGGCGGTCCAGACCTCGATCTTGCGCAGGTCCTCTTCGACGAGCGCCTTACGCAGGTCATCGCGCAGGGCCAACGGCCAGAGGCCGATCACAGGGTGGCGCCATTCGCCGGAACGCGCGCAGGCGAGCGGCACGCCGGCGCCCATCTTGCGCCGCGCGGCATGCAGCCTCTCGACCAGATCGTCAGGCAGGAACGGGCAGTCGCCCGGCACGCTCATCATCCATTCGATGCCGTTGTTCTGCGCGGCCAGCCAATCGAGACCGGCGAGGATGCCGGCAAGCGGGCCGGGATAGCCTTCCACATTGTCGGGAATGACCACGCAGCCGGTGTCGGCGAAACGCCCCGGATCGCCGTTGGCGTTGATCACGATGCCGGCGCACTGCGCCGACAACGTCGCCAGCACGCGGTCAAGAATGGTGACGCCGCCGATTTCGATGCGTGCCTTGTCGCCGCCGCCCATCCGGCGCGCAAGGCCGCCGGCGAGGACGAGACCGAAAGTGGGAGGGTAGGGCGTGTTCATGTGGTGTATGTAGTGATTGTAGTGCTTCAAATGAATGCAGAGATTGGCCGCGATCTCTCTTTCCCTCTCCCCTTGCGGGAGAGGGTGCCCGAGCGGAGGCGAAGCCGAGCGAGGGCGGGAGAGGGGTCGGTGGTGCAACTGAGGCGCTGACCCCTCACCCAGCTCGCGCTCGCTATCGCTCCGCGCTCGCCACCCTCTCCCGCAAGGGGAGAGGGGAAGCGAGCAAGCGGCACGCTCGGTGTTGCATCTCGGCTCGGAAAATTCTCAATCATCCACCGCGGCCTTGCGTCGATGCTTCGAACTCTCTTCCTCGACATAGGCCAAGTCCTGGTCGAACACGATGCGGTCTTCGCCGGCAAGCGCGATGAAGCGTTTGCCGCGGGCACGGCCGATCAAGGTGAGATTAGCCTTGCGCGCGAGTTCCACGCCCCAGGCGGTGAAGCCCGACCGCGAGATCAGGATCGGAATGCCCATGCGCACGGTCTTGATCACCATCTCGGAGGTGAGGCGTCCGGTGGTGTAGAAGATCTTGTCGCCCGCGGCGACCTTCTCCTTGAACATCCAGCCGGCGATCTTGTCGACGGCGTTATGGCGGCCGACGTCCTCCATGTAGACGAGCGGCTTGTCCTCCTGCGCCAGCACGCAGCCATGGATCGCGCCGGCCTCGAGATAAAGCGACGGCGTCGTATTGATTTCCTGTGTCAGCTTGTAGAGCCAGGAGGTGCGCAAGGTTGCCTTCGGCAGTTCGACGCCTTCCAGCGCCTCCATCAGGTCGCCGAAAACGGTGCCCTGCGCGCAGCCGGAGGTCTGCACCTTCTTCTTCAGCTTCTTCTCGTAGTTGGTCTTGCGTTTGGTGCGCACCACGACGACCGCCAACTCCTCGTCGTAGTCGACGCCGGTCACTTCATCGTCCGGCAGCAGCATGTGCTGGTTGAGCAGATAGCCGATCGCCAGATATTCCGGATAGTCGTTGATGGTCATCGCCGTGACGATCTCCTGGCTGTTCAGGAAGATCGTGAGCGCCCGCTCGACCGTGACGGCGGTCTCGATGTGCGCCCCGGTCTGGTCGACGCCGGTGACGCGCTCGGTGAGCCGCGGGTCGTCCGGGTTGGGACGGATGATGTAGGAGTCGGTGGTCATGGGGGGAATGTATAGGGCGCGGCGGCGGATTTCACCCACCCGCCGCGCCCTCGATGTACTTACTCCGCCGGTCCGGCGACGAGGTTGATCGTTGCCCCCGCGACCCCGCTCATTTGCAACACGACGGGCGTGGCCGAGAGGTCGAAGCGCACCACCTTGCGCAGCCCGGGGCAATCGTTCCGGCCGCTGTGGCTGACGGAGCGCAGATAGCGGCCCTCTTGCACCACATCGATCCAGGCCTCGTCCGACAAGGCGATCTGATAGAGGCCGGGTTTGCGCGGCGCCGGCAGGTGGACGATGCCGCCATAGCCGGGGCCGGCCTTCGCTTTGCGCTCCGGCGGCATGACGAAGTCCGCCTCCGCCGCCGGGCGCAGCGTCACCTTGAGGGCCGTTGTTGGCCATGCGGCGAGCGTGTCGCCGGCTTTGATCGGTTGCTTATCGGCGGCGGCAAGCGCGGCTCGTTCCTTGTCGAGCGGCCAAGCGAATTGACCGCAGCCGTCGTCGGCCCGCGCCGCGCCCATTGAGAGAAGCACGGCCGCCGCAATGAGGACGATGCCGCGCATATCAGTCGACCCCGACCATGACGCTGCTGGCCTTGATGATGGCATAGGCCGGCTTGCCCGCCGTCAGCTTCATCTCGTCAGCGGCTTCGTTGGTGATCGAGGCGGTGAGCACCTGTCCGCCGCCGATATCGATGCGGACGTGCGTGGTGGTGGCCCCCGGCTTGATGTCGACGATCGTGCCTTTGAGTTGATTGCGCGCGCTGAGTTTCATGCTCGACTCCATGCGTGCCGTCCTCCGCGGGACGCGGAACGGCGTTGCCAAGGTTGATGTCGCGTGAAGTCCAGGTGCGGGGCGCGCAGACCCGAAGCCGGAACCGTTACGTCGCGTCCTTCGACGCGAAGCCATGGCTCATCAATAGCGCTTGGCCGGCCGCTGACAAGACGTAATCGGCGAATGCCGGAGCCGCGGGGCGGGCCCGCGTCATCACGGTCAGGCCGTAATCGGCGCCGACCGCCAAGGTTGCCGGCAGATCGATGATTTGCTGGCGCGGATCGTCCCGCCGGGCCGCAATCGCATTGGTAGAGTAGGTGAGAAAGATATCGGCGCGGCCTTCGGCGACGTGCCAGCCATATACGTTGCGACCTTCCGGAGGAACGGCGCTTTGATCGCCACCGGTCAGCCGCAGCGCTTTTCGCTCCAGCGTGGCCGGTGCGCCCGGCTTCACGGCTTCAGCCAGATGGAATACCGCGAAGGCGTAATCGCCTGACGGATCGGCTTTGGGAGTCGATGTCCCCAGCTTGACCTGCGGGTCCAACATGCGATCGAGCAGAGTGGCGCTGGTCACGGCGAGTCCGGGGCGGACCAGCGCGCAGAGCCGGTTGCGGGCGAACAGCTTGACCGGGCCGCACATGCCGGCGTCGGCGAGCGCTTGCGGATGGGCCATGTTGGCCGAAGCGAAGACGTCCGCCTCCGCGCCGGCGAGAAGCGCATCCTTGAGCAAACCCGAGGGGCTGAACTTACCCACGACTTCACTGCCGGTCTGCGCTTCGTAGGCCTTGGCGACCTCCGTCAGGGCCGCCTTCAGGCTGCCAGCCGCATAGAGCGAGATGCTTTCAGTGGGCGCGGCCATCGCTCTCAGGCGTTCGGATCGTTCGCGTTCGGATAGAAAAGCTGCTCGCCGTTGATCTTGTAATCGGCGATCGCCTTTTGCCCCTCCGGCGAGATCAGCCAGTCGATGAAAGCTTGGCCGAGCTCCTTCTTAACGGAGGGATGCTTCTCGGGATTCACCAGCATGACGCCGTACTGATTGAACAGGCGCTTATCGCCTTCGACCGCGATGGCGAGATCGCCTTTGTTCTTGAACGAAATCCATGTGCCGCGATCCGACAGCACATAACCGCTGCTGGCGGCTGCAGTGTTGAGGGCGGCGCCCATGCCCTGACCGATCGACTTGTACCAGGGGCCTTTCTCCTTCTCGATGTCGACGCCGGATGCCTTCCAAAGATTGATCTCGGCGATGTGCGTTCCCGAGCGGTCGCCACGCGAGATGAAAGGCGCACCCTTGGCCATGATCTGCTTGAGCGCAGCGCCGACGTCCTTCATGCCCTTGATGCCGGCGGGATCGCTCTTCGGCCCGACCAGCACGAAGTCGTTGTACATCACCGGGTAGCGCTTCACGCCCTGGCCTTCGGCGAGGAATTTCTCTTCCGCCGACTTGGCATGCACGAACACGACGTCGGCATCGCCGCGCCGGCCGGTGTCGAGCGCCTGGCCGGTGCCCTGCGCGACCACCTTCACGTCGATGCCGGTCTTGGCCTTGAACAGCGGCAGGATGTGGCCGAACAGACCGGAGTCCTGTGTCGACGTCGTCGAGGAGACGACGATCGATTTCTCCTGCGCGGACACCGGGCCGGTGAGGGCGATGCTGCCCAGCGTCAACAGGGCGATCAATATGCGGCGGCTGAACATGGGTGATCCTCCATTCCTAGTTTCTCGTTATTCTAGTCTCTCGTGCGGCCTGTCTCCCTCATCCTGAGGAGCGCGCTCTTGCGCGCGTCTCGAAGGATGAGGCCTCGGCCGTCCTTTATCCTTCGAGACGGCTGCTTCGCAGCCTCCTCAGGATGAGGACGGGATAAGGATTGTGCTCGTTAACCCCTTACACCAACAACTCGCCGGCGATGAACCGGTGCGCCTCGTTCGTCTTGGGCGCAGTGAAGAAATCCTGCGCCGAGGCTCGTTCCACAACGCGTCCGCGATGCATCAGGATGATGTCGCCGGCAAGGCGGCGCGCCTGACCGAGATCGTGGGTCGACATCACCACCTTCACGCCGCGCGCGGCGATGGCGGCGACGAGGTCCTCGATCTGCTTTGTTGCGGCGGGATCGAGTGAGGCCGTCGGCTCGTCGAGAAGCAACAGATCGGGATCGCGGGCAAGCGCCCGGGCGAGCGCCAGCCTTTGCTGTTCACCGCCGGACAAACGGCGCGCGGGGCGATCGGCAAGCGCATCGAGCCCGACAAGCGCCAGCAGGTCGGCGATGCGGGCCGCATGTTGGCCGCGCGGGACGCCGGCGGCTGCCAGGGCGTAGCGCAGATTGCCGGCGGCGCTGCGCCGGAGCATCACGGGGCGCTGGAAAACGATCGCGCGGCGGTCCGGCTGCGCGATGTCGCGGCCGCCCCAGGTGACGCGACCGCTATCGAGCGGGATGAGCCCCATCGCGACGCGCAGGAGCGTCGTCTTGCCCGAACCGTTAGGTCCGATGAGGATGGTCGGCGCGCCGGCATTGAATGTCAGATCGACGTCGAGGATGGTCGTGTCGCCAGCGCGCACTTTGGCGCCGGCAAGCATCAGGGGCAGGTCCGATACGGGCGCGCGCATGGTCATCCTGCCAGGCGCTCGCCGGCGCGGCGTGCGCCCCAGGCCAGCGCGTTGATCGCGATGACGATGCCGAGCAGCACGATGCCGAGGCCGATGGCGAGTGGCAGGTCGCCCTTCGAGGTTTCCAGGGCGATGGCGGTGGTCATGGTGCGGGTGAAGCCGTCGATGTTGCCGCCGACCACAATGATCGCGCCGACCTCGGCAGCCGCGCGGCCGAAGCCGGCGAGCAACGCGGTCACCAAAGAAAAGCGCGCGTCCCAGATCAGCGTGGCGACCCGGCCGGCGGGGCCGATATTCATCGCCGCGAGCTCCTCGCGGTATTCGGCCCAAAGATCCTCGATCGTCTGCCGCGCGAGCGCGGCGATGATGGGTGCGACAAGGATCGTCTGGGCGATCACCATGGCGGTCGGCGTGAACAGCAGGCCGAAGGTGCCGAGCGGGCCCGAGCGCGACAGAAGCAGGAAGACCGCGAGCCCCACCACCACGGGTGGCAAGCCCATTGCGGCGTTCAGCACGACAATGACGGCCTCGCGGCCGCGAAAGCGAGTCAGCGCCAGGGCGGCGCCGGCGGGCACGCCGAGCAGCGTGGCGAAGAGGACGGCAGTCAGGCTGACGATCAGGGACAGCCGAACGATAGCGAACAGCACCGGATCGCCGGTCAGCACCAGTTGCAAGGCGGACGCGTCCCCGGACATCGCAGCTCCCAGCCTCTTTCGGGCTCTCGCGCGCGTTTTAGTAGCGGCTTCCGGGCCTTAATCCAAGCTCGGCCGCACCCGGAAAAAAGAACATAATTATGCAGTTACCCGCATTGGGGCTTGCAAAAGCGGCCCGCCGCCGTCATGAGAGCGGCGCGCATTGCGCAGGTCCGGAGAGGTGGCCGAGTGGCTGAAGGCGCACGCTTGGAAAGCGTGTATACGGGAAACCGTATCGAGGGTTCGAATCCCTCTCTCTCCGCCAGTCCCCCGCTAAGTCATTGACCGATCAAGAATACCTTGTGAATCAAGGCGTTGGCGCTGCCCGATTGATGCACACGGGCGGTGCACATGGCTTTGGCCTTGACACAATCGTCGGTTGATTCCACGCTAGGATGTCGTTTGGGGGAAGGTCAGCGATGAGCCGAGAAAAGGCTCTTGCTCGGGCGCTGCCTGGAAGTGTGGTCGTCGTGAATTTTGCCGCCGCCTGGAAAAACGAACTCGGCGCTGAGCTGGTAATCACTCCGTCCGACTTTGAGTTATCCGGCGAATATCGAAGCGCGGTCAGCTCTTCGGGTAGCCAAGCCAAAAGACAGTAAAGAGGCTATGCCAACGGGGATCTGATTTCCTTGGTTGTGCATTGGAGCGACGTCCAAGCGATCACGGTTTGGGTCGGCCAGCTCGACAAGCCACAGACATCGCTCAATACGTCTGGCAGATGACCAAGCAAGTTGACCCGGTGACGAGTGGGCTTCGATCAATGCGGGCGCCGACTATCTTTCCAAAGTGAGATGAGGACCGGTGTCACCGCACGGTGCGCGATAATAACTCATGTGCTTTCCGAAGGTGGCCCGAAGCGATTGATGCATCGCCACCACGCCGCTTGCATCGGCTGCTCCATCTCACACGGTTACGACGCCACTCTTTGGAACGCATCTAAATCATTGTTATTGCAGAAAAATCGCGAGTGAATAAAGTGCTGCGGTCAGCCATGGAATGCAGCGATGATTGCTATGCGGCCGGTGATCGTAGTCAAAGGCGAAGAGGACGATATCGAGATCGGCTTCGATGCTGTGGCGGCCTATCACGGTCAGGCCGCGCTTGCGATGCTCGCGGTGACGTTCCAGGCGCTCAGGCTTGCATTGGGCCGTCTTTCGCCTTCCTCTCCACCGATGCGCAGCGCTATCTCGGTTGTGAGCGGCCATCCCGGGCCCGGCGTGCGCGATGCGTTCGAGTTCATCACGCGCGCCGTCACACGCAATGCTTACGTCGTCGACCGCTCGTTGGCGGAGGGCCGGCTGGTGCCGGGCGCGAACATCTCCTACAGCTTTCGCATCACGGTGGCGGACCGGACCGCTATCCTGAGCCTTAAGCCCGATGCGCTGCCGCAGCGGTTCTTTGCGCTGAACTTCACGCCGTCGCGTTCGCATGAACAAGAGCGCGAACTGAGCGGCCTCAAGCGATCGATTGCCGCCGATGTGCTGGCGAAGCCGGCTGAATCGCTTTTCACGGTAACGGCACAATAGGCGAAGCGTGTCGGCGCTGCTCTTCACTTTCGGTTATCGGGACCGCGCGATGGGAGCGTTCGCCGAACATCCGGCGGCGGCCGGGCGTATCGCCCGCCAGGACCTGTACGCGTTCGACAATCTCGCTCTCGATGGTATCGACGCGTTGTTGTTCAGTATGCACGCCGATCAGCGCTTCTTGGCGGCGCGCGCCGCGCGCATCGCCGCCTATATCGAGCGCGGCGGCACAGTGGTTGCTAATGGCCATATCGCCTATCCGTATCTTCCCGAGGTCGGCGGTTACATTCCGTCGCCGGGGCAAGGCTTGAAGGACCTCGCGATCCATCGCGTCGCCGCACATCCGATCTGGGATGGCGTCAGCGAACAGGACCTGACGTTCCGGCGGGGCGTGGCCGGCTTCTATGGTCGCGGCGGCCACCAGCCACCGGCTGGGGCGACGGTCGTTCACACGGTCGGCGCTCAGGCGCAGCCGCTCGACTTCATCTATCGCGTCGGCGCCGGCCGCGTGCTGCTGCATGGCGGCAACGATCTCTGGCAATATGGCGGCAACGACAGCACCGCGCGGATCGCCCCGCAGCTTATTGGTTGGCTGTTCGGAGGGGCAGCATGACCCTGGCAGTCCTCGACGGCGGCACCTTCTATCATCACGACACCATCTATGGCCCGCGCTATCGCGCGCTGTTCGACCGCGCGATTTACGTACGCGATATGGCGATACGCGACCTCGACGGCGTCAACCTGCTGATCGTGCCGGACCGCATCAATCCGGATCTGCTGCGCGAACATCGCGGCTTGTTGCTGACCTTTCTCGCCGCCGGCAAGACGCTCGTCGTGTTCGGTGAGAACGAGGCGGAGACGTGGGCACCAGGCGTCGCATGGACACCGCGGCCGACCAATTTCTGGTGGTGGCTCGAGGCGGACGCGCAGCCGCCGCATCGGTTGCTCGATCCCGGCCATCCTCTGTTTCAGGCGGTGCCGTTCGCTGACACGATTTGGCATTTTCACGGCGTGTTGGCGCCGCCGGCCGGCGCGCGACCGCTGATCGAGGTGCCGCCGGAAGAGGATGCGGCCGGCGGTGTGCTCTTGTACGAGGATCGCGTCACGACCGCGGGGCGCATGATCGTCTCGACGCTCGATCCTTTCTATCATCACGGCAGTGGCTTCATGCCGGCGACGACGCGTTTCCTCGACGGTTTCCTGCCATGGGCGCGGCAGCAGGCGGCAGGTTAGGAGGCTTCGGCGCGCGATGCCGCGCGGCGTAGACCGTAGAGCGGGACGAAGGCCGTTGCCACTTCGTCGGTGGCGATGGCGTCGACGCGACGCACCGGCACGCCATACAGCTCAGACAGGTTCGCCTCGGTCAGCGCGTTCTCGATCGGGCCGTGGATGTGGCGCGCATCGCGCAGCATCAACAGCGCCTCATCGGCGACACCGAGCGCATGGTCGGGATGGTGTGTCGTGAACAACACGGCAAGCTCGCGCCGGTCGGCAAGCTGGCGCACGAGCCGCAAGACGACGCCCTGGTTCGCGAGATCGAGCGCGGACGCCGGCTCGTCGAGCACGAGAACCCGGCAATCGGTGGCGAGCGCGCGGGCGAGCAACACCAACTGCCGCTGGCCGCCGCTCAAGCGGTCGTAGCGTTGCGTCGCGATGTGAGCGAGGCCGACCTCTGAAAGGCATTCGAAGGCGCGCTCTGCATCGGCCTGGCGCGGCACGCCGAAGCGCCCGAGATAGCGGGCGCGACCGAGCAGCACCATGTCGAGCGCACTATAAGCGTGACCGGCGTTGAGCGCCTGCGGTACGTAGCCGATCGCTGCATCGGCGCTGACGCTGCCTTCACGTAAGGCGAGCGTGCCGCAGAGGGCTCTTAGCAATGTCGTCTTGCCCGTGCCGTTCGGGCCAAGCACGGCGGTGATCTTGCCCGGGGCCAGTGCGAATGACAGATCGCGGAACAGCCAATGCTCCGGCCGGAACCAGTGGCCGGCCTTGTCGACCGTGATCATGCGGCGCTGCTCCGTGTCGCTTGCCGCAGCAGCACGGCGAAGATCGGCGTGCCGACGACCGCGGTGACAATGCCGACGGGAATTTCGGCGGCGGTCAGGTTACGCGCCAGCGTATCGGCGACGACGAGAAAAATTGCACCGATGAGCGCCGAGACCGGCAGCAGACGGCGATGGTCGGCGCCGACCAGCAAGCGCGCAAGGTTCGGCACTACCAGGCCCACCCAGCTGATGGTGCCGCTGACGGCGACCTGCGCCGAGATCGCCACGCACGCGGCGGTCAGCAGCAGGAGGCGGTCGCGATTGGGATTGACGCCGAGCGTCTTGGCATCTTCGTCGCCGAGCGACAGCACATTGATGCGCCAGCGCATGCCGAGCATCACGGCCGACGCCAATACGGTCCAGCCCGCGATCAGCAGCAGTTTCGGCCATGTCGCCGAAGCGAAGCTGCCGAGCAGCCAGTACACGATATCGGGCAGTTTGCTTTCCGGATCGGCGATATAGGTGACGATGCCGACTAGCGCGCCGCAGAAGGCGCTGACCACGACGCCGGCGAGCACCAGCGTCAGCACCGGCGACACGCTGTCGCTGCGCTGAAGCGCGAGCACCGCCAGCAGCGCGGCCGCGGCGCCGGCAAATGCGCCGATGGGAACGAGCGTGCCGAAGCCGGCGAGGAGGATCACCGTCACGCCGCCGAGCGCCGCGCCGGACGAGATGCCGATGGTTTGCGGCCCGACCAGCGGATTGCGGAATAGGCCCTGTAGCACGGCGCCGCATAACGACAGGCTGGCGCCGGCGATCGCCGCCGTCAGGACTCGCGGCAGTCGCACGACGTTGACGACGATTGCCTCGGTCGGGGTCCACGATGGCGCACGCTCGACGACATGGGCTGCGAGGATCGCGATTACCTTGGCGAAGGGTACCGCGAAGCGTCCCGAGGCGATGCTCCACAGCAGCGTTGCAAGTAGCGCCACCCCCAGGCCCGTGTACAGGGCCGGCATGAACAATGAATCAGAAGGGCGGGCATTGTCCGTCGCGTTCTGCCTGGGCAGTGCTGCTTGTGTCATCGTCTGCTGTAACGCTCGTAGCCGGCGGACGCGCGGTTCTGCTCCATGAACAGAATGGCGTCGATCTCGTCGTCGGTCAGCGTGTGCGCATAGAGAAACGTGTACCAGTCACGCATGGCCGCCCGAAGGTCGGTATGGTCCCGTTGTGGATGCAGCAGGCCCGCCAGCCATGCCCAGGTCAAAGCCGATTCCTGACTCGGCGGATCCCAGCGATAGCCGCCCAACGGCATGCGATAGACGCGGCGATTCCTGACGGCCTCGATGCTCTGCCAGCGCGGGTCGGCGTAAATGTCGGCTGGCGTGGCGTCGTCGAAGTTGCCGAGCAGAATGACTTGCGGGTCCCAGGTCAGCACCTGTTCGATCGTCACGGTGCTCATCGACGAAGTATCGCCGGCGACATTCCGTCCGCCGGCCAGAGCGATGTAATAGTCGTTGAAGGTGCCCTTGCCGCTGACCCGGAGCATGTTGGTGGCGCGGTTGAAATAGAGGACGCGGGGCCGCTCTTCCGGTTTGAGCGCGCCGAACTCCTTCTTCAATCGCTCGCGCTCGGCATTCTGCCGTTGCAGTAGCGTCGCCGCGCGCTGCTCCTTGCCGGCGACCTGGCCCATGATCGCGACGTATCGGACGAAATCGTCGTTCGTGGAAACGCGCAGGCCGATTGTCGGAATGCCCAAGCGGTCGAGGGCGTCGATGTTGTCGGCCGCCGTTGCCCACTGGAAGATCAGATCGGGCTGCAAGGCGAGCACGCTTTCGATGTTCGGCGCGAAGCTTGACGGGTCGCTCGTGTTCATCACGACGTCGGTCTTGATGTGCGACAAGCCGGGAAAAATCTTGCCCATGATGCCGTCGCGCATCGCCGTCGCAGAATACGAGTTCATGCCGACGATCTTCTTGGCGTCACCGTCGATGGTAATGAAGGTCGACGGCGCCGGAATCGGCATGAAGATCAGACGGTGCGGGGGCTTGTCCAAGGTGAAAGTGCGGCCGCGCTGATCGGTGATCTCGCCTGCATGCGCGGCGCTCGCGCCGACAATGACCGCCGCCGTCGCGAGAACGTGTGCAGCAACCGCCGTGGGCCGCGCGTTCCGGAAGGGTGCAAGGAGAAACATCTGTCGTCTCAAGGTCGGCCCGCCCGTTGCGTGGACCGTCGCGCATAGGACGGCGTTCTCAACGTGATAGCGCTTCTATTCTGCAACGACGAATACATGCAAGTACAAAGATGAAATGACGTTTCTTTTAGATTAGAATAATTCAGAACAAGGCCCTGCGTAGATTAGAATAACATAAGGAAGTATTTATTACTTTACTTCGAGCGGACGCTCCTAATAAGACGACCCCAACGTCAAATTTTAAAGTATAACTTGGGGTTGAGAATGTCGCGCATCAGTATTAACCGGACAGGTATGGATGGCGGCAAGCGGGCGGGCCTCCGGCGCTCCTTGCTGAGATCCTGCGCGCCCATCGTGTGCGTCCTCGCGGCGATGCATGCGGGCGGTGCCGCGGCGCAATCGCGATCCGGCGTGACGCCGTCCCCGCGCGAGAGCGGCGGTGAAGCCACGACGTCCGAACGTGTGCAGCTGCCGACGATCGACGTGCAGGGCGAGGGGACGTCGTCGTCGCTGCAGCCGCTCGGCGCGACCTTGCCGGAGCCGACGATGCTTCGCACCGCCACGCAGAGCATCTCTGTCGTCGAGCGTCGTCAGATCGAGCAGACCAACCCGACTTCGTTGCTCGACATTCTCGCAACGGTACCGGGCGTATCCGTCGCACGCGCCGGCGGCATCGGCGGGCAGGTCTACCTGCGCGGCTTCACCACCAACTCATTCCGCGTGCCGATGTACGTCGACGGCGATCGGTTCCGCGGACGCAATACGCTGCAGCTCAGCTACTTCGCGCCGGAGGAGATCGAACGGGTCGAGGTCGTGCGCGGCCCTGCGTCGGTTCTGTACGGCAGCGAGGCTCTCAGCGGCCTCATCAATATCGTGACGCGCTCGCCCAAGGGCGATCCGAACGGCCCGTTCCGCTTCACCGGCGGCGGCTGGTCGGCCGGTTATGGCTCGGCAGCGAATTCGTTCGACACCTACGAATGGGCGCAAGGGGCGGGCCACGGTTTCGATGTGCTCGGCGGCGTCAGCGGCCGCTGGGGCAATGACTACCGGACGCCTGCGGGCACGGCGATCAATAGCGACTATCGCAGCCTCGGCGGGAGCTTCAAGCTCGGCTATTCGCCGACGCTCGATCAGCGCATCGAGTTCACTTTCCGCAAATACACCGAGACTGACGGCCGCGCCGGTGGCGTCGGTGGCGCACCCGGCTATCCGTACATGACCGTTCGGCAGAGCCCGAATGAAGTGACGATGGCGCGGCTTGCCTACAAAGGCGACTTCGACAGCGGCTTGTTCCGGCATATCGAGGCATCGACCTACATCAATTACTTCGACACGACGTTGAGCACCGTCAACAACACCGTTGCGACGCGCACCGTCACGTCGAGCAGCCACGTCATGGGGCCATTGGTTTATGGCGGCAGGGTGCAGGGCACGATGCCATTCCAGGGCCCGCTGGGCGAGTGGAAGACGACGATCGGCGCCGACACGTTCCGCGAGGAGCGCCCGGGCAGCGAGCAGTGGTCGCAGACGGTGACGCGTAACGCGGCCGGCAGGGTCACCAGCGTGACCTATTCCGGCAACGCCAAGTCGGGTCCCGACACGTCGCAGACCAATGTCGGCGCGTTCGTGCTGAACGAGTGGACGCCGTTCCGTGCGCTGACTCTGTCGGCTGGCGGCCGCTATGACTGGTTCAATACGACCAGCGACCTGTCGCCGATCCCGGCGGTGATGGTGCCGGCCTTCATCGGCCGCGACAACGTCACCAATACCGCGCCGACCGGAAGCTTCGGTCTGGTCTATCGGGTGTTGCCGATGCTCGACCTGATCGGCAACGTAGCGACGTCGTTCCGTCAGCCGACCAATTCCGAAATGTACAGCGCGTCGGCGACGACCGTGCCCAATCCGTATCTCGAACCCGAGAAGGGCGTCACGTACGAAGGCGGCTTCAACGTCCATACCGACAGCGGGAACGTGAAGATCACCGCCTATAACAGCCGTTACGAGAACTTCCTGCAAACCGTGGCCGTGCGTTACCAGGGCGCGGCCGGCTACACGCAGACCCAGAACGTCGCCGAAGCGGAGGTCAAAGGCATCGAGCTCGAGGGCCGTTGGCAGGCGACGCCGCAGATCAATGTCTTCGGCAGCGCGGCTTACACCTACGGCACCAACCTCACCACGGGTGTGCCGCTGCCCTACATCGCGCCGTTCCGCGGTCGCGTGGGCGTTCAATATGTCGCGGCGGACGCAAGCTATTCCGTGATGGGTGTCGTCGACTGGGCGACCCAGAAGAGCCGCATCGATACGTCGCAGGAATACGAAACCGCGGCCTATGCCGTGCCGAAGATCTACGCGACGCTGCACCTCGGCAAGCTTGTCTCGCCGACGCTGGGGGATACCAAGCTGATCCTTGGCCTGGAGAACATTTTCGACACGGCCTATCGCGACGCATCGACATTCGCGAATGTCTCGTATCCGCAGTCGTTGACGAACCCGCTCCTCGAAGTTGGCCGCAATTTCACGGTGAAAGTTCAGCATACGTTTTGAATGCCGGCCATATCGCAGCAATTGAAGTTGAAGCGTCGTTTCTCCTGAAGTAAGGGCTAGAGGTCATCTACCCGGAGACCGTAATGCTCTACATCATCTATCAAGAAGACCGTCCCGATGGCGCTGCGATCCGCGCGGCGACCCGCGACGAACATTTCGCCTATCTCGATAAGCACGAAGACATCCTCGTTCTTGGGGGCGCACTCCTCGGCGACGATGACAAGAACACGCGTATCGGTAGTGTTTTGATCGTCAACGTTCCCAATCGTGCGGCGGCGGAGGCTTTTTCGGAGAACGAGCCGTTCCGCAAGGCGGGGTTGTTCAGCTCGGTGAAGGTCACGCGCATGCGCCGCGGCCAGTGGAATCCGGCGGCAGCCCCCAAGACCGCCGAAGGCAATTGATTTGCTGCCTCGTCGTCGCTGACTGCTTCCTGCGCCAATTGTGGCGGCCGATACTATAACTAATGGCATATATCGGCCGCCACAAACGCGATAGGTATCGCTCGCTGTGCATGGCACAATGCCCGCTTCGGCCGGAGGTGGGGAGAGATACGCATGCACAAGCTCGCTTTGATCGCTGGTCTGCTGGTCGCGCCAGGTTTCGCCCTTGCGGCGCCGATGACCGCGAGCGATGTGGCAACGCTCGCCGGCCCGGACCGTCAGGCCAAGCTCGAGGCCTGCGCGAAGGATGAGGGGAAGGTCACCTTCTATTCGAGTCTGATCGTCAATCAGGCGCTGCGCCCGATCGCTTCCGCGTTTCACGCGAAATATCCCTACATCGAGGTTGGCTACGTCCGCGAAACCGGCGGCGGTATGATGCAGAAGCTGACGACCGAGGCGCGTGCCGGACGCCCGGTCGCGAGCATCATCGAGGCCACCGGTATCGACGCCATTGCCCGCCAGGCCGGCCTCATCATCCCATTCAAGACGCCGGCCACCGATGCCTATCCCGCAGAGTATAAAGGCACGGACTGGGTGGCGAGCCGCATGAGCTATTTCGGCCCGTCCTACAACACGAACCTCGTGAAGAAAGAGGACGTGCCGAAGGACTGGACCGACCTCGCTGATCCGAAGTGGAAAGGCAAGCTGGTATGGAGCTCGGAATCGACCGGCGCGCCTCTGATGATCACAGCCTTGCGTAAGGCGATGGGCGAGGAGAAGGCGATGGCTTTCTTCACGGCGCTCGCCAAGAACAACGTCGCTAGCGTCTCGGTGAACCAGCGCCAAGTCGTGAACATGGTCATGGCAGGCGAGTATGCGATCTCGCTCGACGCCTTCCTGCATCATCCGATCATCAGCGCTAAGGCCGGCGCGCCCGTCGCGGCTTTGCCGCTCGCGCCAATCATCGCCACCAATGGCTCGGTGCTATTCCCCAAAAATGGCCCGCAGCCATGCTCCGGCATGCTGCTGCTCGACTTCATTCTGTCGAAGGAGGGCCAGGAGATCATGCGCGATGCCGAGTACTTCCCGGCCCGGCCGGATGTCGCACCGCTCCCGATCCTCGATCCGGTCCTGCCCAAGCGCGCCAACATCAAGGAGCTGTTCCTCGATCCGGCTGTGATCGCGCAAGAGCAGCAGCGCTCTTTGGACATCTATCAGCAGCTGTTCCGCTGATCGTGCCGCTTCATCTCCTACGCTGCGACGACGCAAAGAGCGTCTCATGAGCGCCGTTCGGTTCGCGCTGATCGGCGTTCTGCTGCTCATCCTGCTGCCGCTGATCGGCTTTCTCGTCTTCACCAGCCTGCATCAGAGCCAGATCGACGGCAGCTACGGCCCCGCGACGGTCAAATTTTTCGTCGGGCTGCTGAACAGCGCGCGGTTCTTCGAGAACGCAGCGAACACGCTCCTCTATGCCTTCGGCACCGCGGTCGTGGCCATCGTTCTCGGCACGATCCAGGCTTGGCTCGCAGAACGAACTGACGCTTATGGCCGTTCGCTACTTTACCTGGTCGCCATTCTGTCGCTGAGCATTCCCTACGTGCTCTACACCGTCGGTTGGCTTCTGTTTCTCGGGCGCGCCGGGCCGGTGAACGCTTTGCTCCAGGCCATCACCGGCTCGGCTACGCCGGTCCTCAACGTCTATACGATGACCGGCCAGATCGTGATCGAAGGCTTGCTCTGGACGCCGGTCGCGTTTTTGCTGCTGGCTGCGGTGTTCCGCAACGCCGATGCCTCGCTCGAGGAAGCCAGCTTGATGAGCGGCGCGTCGATCGGCCAGACGATGCGCAATATCAGCCTGCGCCTCGCGGTACCGGCGATCCTGGCGCTTGCCCTGCTGGTCTTCATCCGCGCCATCGAGTCGTTCGAGGTGCCGGCGCTGGTCGGCATGCCCGGACGCTTCTACGTTCTCACGACCGACGTCTTCCTGCAAATCTATGCGATAACGCCGCCCAATTACGGACAGGCGGCAGCGCTGTCCGTCATTCTTGTCGGCTGCGTGACGGTATTGCTGTGGTTCTATTCACGCCTCTCCCGCCACGCCTATCGCTATCGCACCGTGACGGGCAAGGGCTTCCGGCCGCGCAAGGTTTCGCTCGGCCGTTGGCGCTATCTCGCCACCGCCATGATCATCCTCAACGGCATCATCATCATCGGGCTGCCAGTGTTCATGCTTGCGTGGGCAGCATTGCTGCCGTTCTATCAACCGGTGAGCTTGGCAGCCGTCTCGCAGTTCTCGTTCAAATTCTTCGGCTTGGTATTCACGTCAGGTACGTTCCGCGATACCCTGCAAAATACCATTCTTCTCGGTGTCGGGACGGCGAGTGTCGTCACGGCGGTCAGCGCTCTGGGCGGCTGGTTCATCGCCCGCCGTCATTCCGGTGCCTGGCTGCTCGACCAACTGGCTTCCGCCTCGCTCGCTTTTCCGGCGATCGTTCTTGGCCTCGGCTTCCTGACGCTGTTCCTGGCCGCGCCGGTGTCGCTCTATGGCACCGTCACCTCGCTGGTCATTGCATCGGCCATCGCCTGCCTGCCTTACGGCATCCGTTATGGCACGGTCGGCGTCTCGCAGCTTCACCCCGAGCTCGAGGAAGCATCCCGCGCGAGTGGCGCCGGCGAAGCGACGACCTTCCTGAGGGTGGTTGTGCCGCTGATCGCGCCGTCTCTCGTCGCGTGTTGGCTGCTGGTGTTTCTGCTGGCCGTGCGCGCGGTTTCGATGCCGCTGATCCTCGCCGGCCCGGACAACTCGGTGGTGGCGTCGGCGCTGTTCGACCTCTGGAAGGATGGGCAGACCGGCGAACTCGCCGCCATGGGGCTCGTCTGGACCGCGGGCATGACCGCGCTGAGCTTGGCATTTTTCGGCCTTGCACGGCGATTTGGCACGTCGCTTCAATAGCGGACAAACGCGCCGATAAGAACTTCGAAGGACCTTGGCAAATGTTGTCGATTGAGGGACTGCGCCGCGAATTCAAGGAGCAGGGCAGCGGAACGGCCGGCGGCGTCCTCGGCATCGATCTGGCGATCGAGCCGGGTGAGTTCTTCACGCTGCTCGGGCCATCCGGCTGCGGCAAGACCACGACATTGCGATGCATCGCCGGTCTCGAGGAGCCGGATAGCGGCCGTATTGCGTTGAAGGACCGCGTCCTGTTCGACCGGGCAGCGCGCGTCAACGTGCCGATGCAGAACCGGCAGATCGGCATGGTGTTTCAGTCCTACGCCGTATGGCCGCATATGACGGTGTTCGACAATGCGGCCTATCCGCTGCGCTACGGGCGCCATCAGAAGATGAGCACGGCGGAGATCCGCGCGCGGGTCATGGAGGTGCTCGAGATCGTCGGCCTCGCCGCATTCGCCGATCGTCCGGCGCCAAAGCTCAGCGGCGGCCAGCAGCAGCGTCTAGCGCTTGCCCGCGCGCTGGTGCATCGACCCTCTGTGCTCCTGCTCGACGAGCCGCTGAGCAATCTCGATGCCGCTTTGCGCGATCAGATGCGGCGCGAAATCCACCGCCTGCAGAAGGAGACACAGGTCACGGCCATCTACGTGACGCACGACCAGTCGGAAGCGCTCGCGATCTCTGATCGCATCGCGGTCATGAATCATGGCGTCGTCGAGCAGGTCGGCGATTCGCGCACGATCTACGACCGGCCGGCAAACGCCTTCGTCGCCCGCTTCATCGGCCTCAGCAACATGCTAGCATGCGAGGCTGCCACGCTACTCGTCGGCGATGAGGTCACGGTCCGCACGCCGATCGGCGAGTTGCGCGGGACGCGTATGCATTCCGGTTCGGCGAGCACGCATGCGATCATTCGTCCGGAAACGATCCTGATTGATCCTGCGGGGACGATTGCCAACCGCCTGCAAGGCACCATCCGCACGATCGCCTTCATGGGCGAGATTACGGAATACGAGGTCGAGGTGTCGGGCGGCACGGTTTTGACGGTCCGCACGAAAGATAACGGCCTTCGCGTGGGGGCGGCTGTCACGCTCGCGATTCCGCCCGCTGCGGTCAAAGTGCTGTAACGAGATCCGGTGCCGGCGTCAGCGAAGCGATGGTGGCGCGAAGGGTTTCGATCAGCGCCCGTGCGACCGGCGGCAGGGGCCGATCGCTGCGATAGGTCAGGCCGAGCGGCAGGCTGCCGCCGCCGATCTCCGGACCGATGATTTTCAGCGATCGGCGCACTTCTCCTAGGCGCGCCAGATGCAGCGGCAGCACGGCGATGATGTCCGTGTTCTCCAGCAGCGACATCGTCACCTGGAACGACACCGTCTCGATCGCGCGCTCGCGCGGACGGACGTGATTGCGCAGCATATAGCGCTCGACCGGCTCCCGCGCCGAGCTGCCGTCCGGCGGGAGTATCCATCCGTAGCGGGACATCTCCTGCATCGGATGCGTTGCGCTCGCGAGCGGATGTCTGGCGCCGACCACCGGCACAAACGGGTCCTCGAACAGGATCTCCTGCGTGAAATCGTAGCGGGACGTTCCCAGCACGCGCCCGACGACGAGGTCGACTTCGTTCTGCGTCAGCGCCCGTACCATCTGGTCGATGGTGCCCTCGATAACGCGGATCACCATGCCTTGTTGCGCCCGCTGCAGTGCGATCAGGCTTTGCGGCAACAGATAGGGCAGTACCGTCATCGTTGCGCCGACGGCGAGCGTGCCGGTCAATCCGCCGTGCACGGCGGCCAGGTTGTCGCCGATCCGGTTGAGTTCGGCGAATATCGCCTCGATATGCGGCAGGACGATCTCGCCGAACGCGTTGGGCACGACGGCGCGCGGATGCCGATCGAACAGAGGGGTGCCCAGCAGGGTCTCGACCTCGCGCAGCTTCTTCGTCACGGCAGGCTGCGCCAGGTGCAGAACGCTCGCCGCGCGCGAAATGCTCTCCTGACGCGCTACCTCGAGGACGACGCGCAAATGCGACAGCTTGCATCGCGTGACAATCTTGCGCCGCAGGACTTCCGCGCTCAGCGCCTCGCGATCTGCCATGCCGTACTACTCCAAAACGCCCGCCCGACATATTCGAATCATTATAGCGGCGGATGCAAACGATATTTTCTCGGCTTCTGTCCGCGTGCGAGCGTTGGTTTCCTCGAAAGTTCCGATGAGGCCGACCTTGAAAATCAAAAGCTACACGATCGAGCGCGTCTCCCTGCCGGATGCTGACCCCAATTGGCGCATCTCCGGTTTCGCCATTCCGACCAATGACGGCTGCATCGTCACCCTGACGGCGGACGACGGGACGCAGGGAGAAGGCTATGCCGCCGCGTTCGCCCATCTCGGCGCGACGCAAGAAGGCACCTACCAAGCCCTGGAGTCGATGTGTAAGCGCATCGTCGGCCGCGATGCGCTGGCGATCGAGGCCAACATGACGGTGGTGCGCGGCACGATCCGCGGCAACAATCCGGCCAAAGGCGCCATGGACTGCGCGTTGCACGACCTTCTGGCGCGCGTTCTCAAAGTGCCGCTGTATCAGGTCCTTGGTGGCAAGACCCGCGCCAAGGTGCCGCTGCTGCGCATTCTCTCGATCAAGTCGCCCGCTGAAGTGCGTGAGAAGGCCAAGGAGCTCACGGACAAGGGCTACCGCTATGTGAAGATCAAGGCCGCCGGCAATCCGAAGGAGGACGCAGAACGCGTGAAGCTTGTGCGCCAGGCGGTCGGCGATAAAGTCTTCATCTGCGTCGACCCGAACCAGGCCTATCGCACCAAGAGCGCGATCGAGTTCGCTCGCCGTGTCGAGGAATACGACGTCAGCATTCTCGAGCAACCGGTCGGCGATGCCGATATCGCCAGCCTCGAAACGATCGCCCGCAACGTCGCGATGCCGGTCGAGGCCGATGAATCCGCCACCATGGTCGAGCAGGTCATGGACCTGACCGCGAACCGTCGCATCGACGCGGTCAACCTCAAGATCCCGCGATCCGGCGGCATCTTGAATGTGATGACCATGGCCCGCTTGTGCGAGATCAACAACATCGGCTGCCGCATGGGCGCCAATGTCGGCAGCCGGCTATTGGCGGCGCATGCGTTGCACGTCGCGGCGGCGCTGCCGAACATCGATTTCGCCTGTGAGCTGGCTGAATTCGAGCGCCTGCAGAACGATCCTTACGAGGGACTCGAGGTGATCGACGGCGAGCTCACGGTGCCGGACGAGATCGGCACGGGCGTGCGCCGCCGCGCGGCGTAATGACACGATGATTGCCGGGGCTGCCGCACGGGCGGTGCGCCTCGGCATTACTCTTCGTACGGGAAAAGCTATATGCGCGGGCAGGGCCCGCGCATGACCGTCACCGGCGCTAGGCTGCGCGCGAAACGAATTTGGTGACGAAATAGGCCTCCAGCGCTTCGGAGCCGCCTTCGCGGCCGTAGCCGCTTTCCTTGATGCCGCCGAACGGCGTTTCGGGCAGGCCCAAACCGAAATGGTTGATCGACACCATGCCGGCCTGCAGTTCGTGCATGAGCATGTCGCCGCGCGCCGGCACATTCGTGAACCCATACGCGGCGAGGCCGAACAGGCTGTCGTTCGCCTGAGCGATGATCTCGTCGTCACGTCCGAACGGCATGAACAGCGCCACGGGACCGAAGGGTTCGTCATTCATGATCCGCGCCGTCCGCGGCACGTCGGTCAGCGCCGTCGGCTCGTAGAAATAGCCGTGATTGCCGGAACGACGGCCGCCTGCCGCGACCTTGGCGCCGTCCTTGACCGCGTCCTCGACGATGGCCTCGACGGCGTCGCGCCGGCGGCTATTGGCGAGCGGGCCCATCTGCGTCGCGGCGTCGGTGCCGTTGCCGATGCGCAGGGCTTTGGCCGCCCCCGCAAAGGCTTCGACTGTGCGCTTGTAAATCGTTTCCTGCACGTAGAACCGTGTCGGTGAAATGCAGACCTGGCCGGCGTTGCGGTATTTGCCGGCCACGATCTTCGGCACCACGTCATCGACGGTGACGTCATCGAAGATCACCACCGGTGCATGTCCGCCAAGCTCCATGGTGCAGGGTTTCATGTAGCCGGCGGCAAGCCGGGCGAGGTGTTTGCCGACCGGCACGGAGCCCGTGAACGACATCTTGCGCACGACCGGTGACGGAATGAGATACTCGGAGATCATCGGCGGATGGCCGAAGACGAGATTGAGCGCTCCCGCCGGCAGTCCGGCATCGACCAACACCTCGGCCAGCGCGATGCAGGCGCTTGGCGCCTCTTCCGGTCCCTTGATGATGATGGCGCAGCCGGCGGCGAGCGCCGCGGCGATCTTCTTCGCCGCTTGGTTGGCGGGAAAATTCCAGGGCGTGAAGGCGGCGACGACACCGATCGGCTCGCGCACGACACGTTGCGTCACATTCGACAGGCGCGCCGGGATATCGCGGCCGTAGGCCCGCATCCCTTCCTCGGCGCACCACGCAAAGGTCTCGACGCACATCGTCACTTCGATGCGCGCCTCGCCGATCGGTTTGCCCATCTCGGCAGTGATCTTGGCGGCAACCTCGTCGCGGCGCCCTGCTAGCAATTGCGCGGCCTGGCGCAGAACCTGCGCACGCTTGTGCGCCGGTGTCTTGCGCCACACCTCAAATCCGGCGGCGGCCGACGCAAGGGCCTCGTCGAGATCGCTCTTGGCCGCGACCGCGAGGCGCCCGACCGGACGCTCGGTCGCCGGATTGATGACCTCGCGCCACTCCTGGCCGCCACCCGCGCGCCATTGGTTGTCGATCATCAACAGCAGCGACGGCAAATCGACGGATACGGTCGTCATGGCAGGGTCCTTAAACAAGCACGACGCTCTCGCGGCGCAAACGAACAAACAGTCGGCTCGAGAGGGTGGCGGCCGTTCGTGCGCCGGCACGGGGAGGTCCCGGCACGGAACGGCCGCCGTCAAGCGGCATCACTTCATCGGGCATTCCTGATGATAGGCGTCCTTTTGATCGACCAGCAGAACGCCCTTGGTCACCATTGAGACGCGGCCCTTCGCATCCTTTCCTACCTCGAGGAGATTGAAGTTCTCGATGGGGAAATTGTTGTTGTTGAAGGCGAACTTGCCTCGCACCGACTCGAACTTGGCGTTCTTTAGCGCCGCCGCGAAGGCTTCCTTGTTCGACAGGTCGCCCTTCACCTGGCCGATGGCCACGTCGAGCAGCTTCGCGGAATCGTAGGCCTGAGCGGCGAAGTTCGACGGAATGCGGCCGTATTTCTTCTCGAACGCCTCGACGAAAGCCTTGTTCGCGGCATTGTCGGTGTCGGGCGCCCACACCTGCGCCGTCATGACGCCGAGCGCCGTCTCGTTCAGGGCCGGCAGGGTCAGACCGTCGACCGTCGCAACGACGATCAGCGGGATTTTGCCGAGCAGACCGGCTTGCCGATACTGCTTGATGAAGTTCACGCCGAGACCGCCGGCATAATGCGCGAACACCGCGTCGGGCTTGGCGAGGGCGATCTGCGCCATCTCGGCCGAGAGATCCATCTGGTTGAGCGGCGTGTGCAGCTCTTTGACGAACGGCTCTTTATAGTAACGGCGGAATCCGGCGAGCGCGTCCTTCCAGCCCTGGAAATTCGGGCCCATCGCGAAGATCTTCTTGTAGCCTTTCTCCGTCGCATATTTGCCGACCGCCTCGCTCATCTGGTCGTTCTGCCAGGAGGTCGAGAAGAAGAGGGGCGAGCAGGCCGCGCCGGCCATCGGCGAGGGACCGGACGCCGAGCCGATCAGGAACACGCCGGCGTCGGTGATCTTCTTGTTGATCGCCATCATCACGTTGGAATACGAGACGCCGGTGATGATCGGCACCTTGTCCTCGCTGATCAGCTTCTGCGCGACTTGTACGCCGACATCGGGCTTGAACTGGTCGTCTTCCTTGACGACCTCGATGGTCTTGCCGCCGAGCTTGCCGCCCATCTGCTCGAGCCCGAGCATGAAGCCGTCATACTGGTCTTGACCCATCGCGCCGATCGAGCCGGACAGCGTCGCCAAGAAGCCGATTTTCAAGTCGGCCGCGCCGGCCGGAACGGCCGTTGTCAGCACCGCGCTCGCCAGCAGCGCAGCGCAAAGCCTGGTCATCGTCATGATCCTTACCCCTCCAATGAAAAGCTACACGCCTAGATAAGCTTTCAATTCATCCTGCCGGCCGTTGAACTCCTCTGACGTTCCTTCCCAAACGACGCGGCCCTTTGACAGCACGTAGTGCCGGCTGGCGAGATCCAGCAAAGGCTTCAGGTTCTTGTCGGTGACGATGATCGAGAGGCCTTCGCGCCTGAGTTCGCGAAGCGAGCTCCAGATCTCCTCGCTGACGAGCGGCGCGAGCCCCTCGGTTGCTTCATCGAGGATAAGCAGGCGTGGATTGGTCACGAGCGCCCGTGCGATGGCAAGCATCTGCTGTTCACCGCCGGACAGGGTGGCGGCAAGCTGTCCCTTGCGTTCCTTCAAACGCGGGAAAAGCTTGTAGACGCGGTCGACGGTCCAGGCAGCGGCGCGATTGCGCTCGCCGCGCTGGAACGCGATCAGGTTCTCGTACACGGTCAGCGTCGGAAACACGCGCCGGCCTTCCGGCACCAAGCCAATGCCGTAGCGCGCCACCTCGTGACATGGCCGCGCCTGGATCGGCTTGCCGTCAAACAGGATCGTGCCGGCGCGCGGCTTGATGAAACCCATGATCGTGTTGATCAGCGTCGAGCGGCCCATGCCGTTGCGGCCGAGGAGCGTGACGAAGTCGCCCGCCGCCACGCCGATCGAGACGCCGAACAGCACTTGGGTCGCGTCGTAGCTCGATTCCACCCTGTCGACAGCGAGCAACATTAGGCGGCCTCTCCGAGGTAAGAGGCGCGCACCTGAGGGTTTTCGCGGATCTCGGCCGGCGAGCCGGTGGCGATAATTCGGCCATAGACGAGCACGCTGATGCGGTCGGCCAGCGCGAACACCGCATCCATGTCGTGCTCGACAAGAATGGTCGAGAAGCGGCCGCGGAAGCTCTGAAGCAGCTCCACCATGAGGCGAGACTCGACCGTGCCCATGCCGGCCATCGGCTCATCGAGCAAGAGCACTTGCGGATTGGAAGCGATGACCATGGCCATCTCGAGTTGCCGCAGTTCGCCGTAGGCCAAAACGCGTGACGGCAGATCGGCTTTCGCGCGCAGGCCGACGTCGGCGAGCGTCGCCAGCGCCGGTTCGCGCAGTTCGCTTGCCTCGACTGCCCGGTGCCAGAATTTGAAACTATGGCCGCTCTTGGCTTGAACCGCGAGGATGACGTTTTCCAAGACGGTGAGATCGCGCAGCACCGACGTCACCTGGAACGATCGCCCGAGACCGAGAAGGATGCGACGATCGGTCCGCATGCGGGTGATGTCGGTGTCGCCCAATGTGATACGGCCGGCCGTCGGAAAGTGCTCGCCGGTGATCTGCTTGATGAAGGTGGTCTTGCCGGCACCATTCGGCCCGATGATCGCGTGCACCTCGCCGGGCAGCAGATCGAAGTCGACGTTGTCGGAGGCCAGGACGCCGCTGAACCGTTTCACCAAGCCGCGCGTCGAGAGCGCCGGGTTTACGCCGTTCATCGCGGCCTCCCCGGCAGGCTGCCCCAGAGTCCGCGCCGCGCCAGCAGACCGATGAGAACGATCATCACGCCGACGCCGCCGATCCAATGATCGGTGAAACGCTTGAGCAGATCCTCGATAAGCAGAAAGGCGAAGGCGCCGAAGGCCGGGCCCATGACGGTGCCGGTGCCGCCAAGCACCACCATGATCATGAGATCGCCCGATACGGTCCATGACGCATAGGAGGGCGAGGCGAACATCGTCAGATTGGCGAGGAGCAGGCCAGAAATGCCGGCGACGCAGCCCGACAGGACATAGGCCACGAGCTTGTAGGTGGTGGTCGGAAAGCCCAACGCCCGCATCCGGTCTTCGTTGATCATGCAGCCGCGCAACACGAGGCCGAAGCGTGCGTGGTAAAGGCGGTAGCTACCGTAGATGAGCAGCGCGAGGACGCCGAAGGTCGTGTAATAGAGCGTGGTCGGATTCTTCAGGTCGACGAAGCCGAAGCGGCTTCCCATGGAAATCGGCAGGCCGTCGTCGCCGCCGAATTCCTTCAAGCTGATCACCAGGAAGTAGAACATCTGCGCGAAGGCGAGGGTGATCATGATGAACGCGACGCCGCGCGTGCGCAGCGCCACGGCGCCGGTCGCCATGGCGGCAAAAGCGGAAACGACGATGGCGAAGGCGAGATGCGCCCAGCCGTTGCCGATGCCGAAATAGCTGCACAGCGCCACGCTGTAGGCGCCGATACCCATGAACAGCGAGTGCCCGAAGCTCACCATGCCGCCGAAGCCGAGCACGAGGTTGAGCGCGGTCGCCGCCACCGCGAAGATGAGCAGCCGCGTCACCAGCACCACGTAATACGGGGTCTCGGCGTAGCGGGCGGCGATCGGCAGCAGCACGAGCGCTGCCGCGGCCAGGACGACAAGCCACACCGCGAAGGCTGGCAATGCAGGCCTATTGAGGGACGGGGCCGACATGGTGGTCATGTCACCGCCCTCGCACCGGGAAGAGGCCGTTCGGCCGGAAGGCCAGGACAAGCGCCATCAGGAGATAGATGATCATCGAGGCGACTGCCGGACCAGCCGCACCGGCGAGGGAGGAGCTGAGAAAGCTTTCGAAGACGAACGGCAGCATCGAGCGGCCGATCGTGTCGACGAGGCCGACGATGAGAGCGGCATAGAAGGCGCCGCGCACCGAGCCGATGCCGCCGATGACGATCACCACGACGGTCAGTATCAGGACGGTCTCGCCCATGCCCGGTTCGACTGACAAGATCGGCGCGGCAAGCGCGCCGGCGAGCCCGGCGAGTCCTGCGCCGAGACCGAAGATCATGGTGTTGAGCAGATTGATGTTGACGCCGAGCCCGGCGACCATCGCGCGATCCGATGCGCCGGCGCGGATGAGCATGCCGAAACGGGTCTGATGAATCAGGACGTAGGCGCCGATCGCGGCCAGAAGGCCCGCCGCCACGATCACCAGGCGATAGACCGGATAGCCGACGCCAAGCACTTCATAGGTGTCCGAGAGTGCATCCGGCATGCCCATGAAATATGGCGACGGCCCCCAGAACGAACGCGCCATCTCGTTGAAGATCAGGATGAAGCCGTAGGTGCACAGCACCTGATCCAGATGGTCCCGGTCGTACAGATGCTTGAAGACGAACCGCTCCAGCACCGCGCCGATGGCGACCGTGATCGGCACCACCAGCAGGAGCGACATCACGAACAGGCCCGTCTTGTTGTAGAGCGTGGCCGCCACATAGGCGCCGGTCATGTACAGCGCGCCGTGCATCATGTTGACGAAGTTCATGATGCCGAAGACCAACGTAAGTCCGGCCGCCAGAAGGAACAGCATCACCCCGAATTGGATGCCGTTCAGCGTCTGGATGATGAAAAGCGATCCGAGCATCAGGGCAAGGCTTCGATAAGAGTGTCGCCTCCGGCGGCATAATTGAGCCCGCGATTGTCTTCGCGAATAAGGTCGGACATCTTCTCGCCGATCATGATCGCTGGGATGTTCGTATTCGCGCGTGGCAGGGCCGGGATGACCGAGCAGTCGGCGATGCGGAGCCCTTCGACACCGATCACCTTGCCGCGGGAGTCCGTGACGGCGTACGGGTCGTCCGGACGGCCCATGCGGCAGGTCCCGGAGGCGTGCCAGACGCCGACGACGACGCGCAGCAGGTTCTCGCGGAGCTTGGCTTCGTCGGCAAGCAGGTCGCTCAACGGCTCGCCTTCCGCGATGAAACCACGCAGGAAGCTCTTGCGCACGGCATCGGGTGCGTCGAGGAAGGTCGATGCCGCCTGAGTGAGCGCCGCATTCACCTTGTTGTACTTGCTCATCCGGCGCACGCGCTCGGTATAGCTCGCAAGGAAGGGGTGGCGCGCGACGCTTTTGATCGAAGGGGCCTGATAGAGCGCGTCAATAAAGCGCACCGCATCCACCATGCGGGCCATGTCGCGCTCGTCCGACAGCAGGTTGAAATCGACATCTGGCTCGTCATCGGGCCGTGCGGATGTGAGCCGGACACGGCCGCGCGAATAAGGCTTGTTTAAAATGACCATCAAAGAGCACAGGCGATGGCCTACCGCGTGCCACGCCGTGCGGTTGAGCGGGCATAAGAACATATCGCCCGGCTGCGCATCGGGCGTGCGCGCGGTGTAGCGCAAACTCACATGGATATGGCGGCGGATCGCGGGATCGAGCCGCGCTGCACGTTCGAGAAAGGCGGCGACGCCGACCGATGGGTGGTCGTTGAGGTTGTCGCCGACGCCCGGGCGATCCAGAACCACATCGATGCCATGGCGTTTGAGCTCGGTGCCCGGACCGATGCCTGCGCGCATGAGCATCGCGGGTGTGTGGAGAGCGCCGCCGGTCAAGATGATTTCACGTGCGAAGAATGTGTGCGTCTCGCCGTTCGCTGCCCGTGCTTTGACGCCGATCGCGCGCCGGCCCTCGAACAGCAGCCGGGTGACGGACATTTCGGATGCGATCTCCAGATTCGGACGCAGGCGTGTCGCGGCATCGAGATAGCCGATTGCGGATGAAACACGCCGATCGAACGCGTTCGAGAAGGTCGAAGGAAAGTAGCCGTCCTGCCACTCGCCATTCTGGTCCCAGATGTTCCGATAGCCGTTGTCTTCAAACGCCTGAACGGCGGCGTTGGTGAAGCCAGACCACAAATGCGGGAATATGCGTCGGATCGGAATGCGGCCGCCGCGTCCGTGCAGTGGGCCATCCATGTCGAGGTCGTGCTCGAGGCGTTTGAAGTACGGGAGGACGTTGTCCCAATTCCATCCTTCCGCGCCGAGCTGCGCCCATTCGTCGTAGTCGGCCGGAGCGCCGCGATTTGCGAACTGTCCGTTGATCGATGAGCCACCGCCGACAACGCGGGCCTGCTCATAGTTGCGCATCGGCGCGTTCCCAGCGCGGTCGCGCGGGCGGAACGTGACTCTCATATCCGGCCAGATGAAGTCCCGCGTGAAGTAGGCGATCAGCGGGAAGCTATCGAGCATCGAGGCGGGTTCGCGGCCCGGTGGCCAGTCCTTGCCCGCTTCGATCAAGAGCAGCCTGGACATGCCGTCTTCGGTTAATCGATGCGCCAGAGCGCAACCGGAAGACCCGGCTCCTACGACGATGTAATCAAAAGTTGTCACTAAGCTCACTTCTCACTGCCGTATTTCCGAGCAGTTTCATTAGGCGCTTAATAAGGGTCCAACGAAAATGAATTCTAGTACCGCTCCTATATCCATCTGGTTATATGATGAGGCCATGGAAAGCCGTCGCTACCGGCAACTCGTTTCGCGTTTGAAGTTGCGGCATTTGCGGCTCGTCGAGGCCGTTGCCGAAGCGGGTGGCGTGTCGGCTGCGGCAGAGGTGCTCAAGATCACGCAACCGGCTGTGTCCAAAGGCTTGCGTGAGGTCGAAGAGATCATCGGCATGCCGTTGTTCGAGCGCGGGCCGCAGGGGCTGTCGCTGACGGCCACCGGCCAGATCGTGTTGGCGCGCGGCAAAGTCATTCAATCGGAGCTCAGACAGGTTTCCGATGAGATCGAAGCGCTGAGCACTGGCATTTCCGGCATCATGTCGATCGGGACGGCGCTCGTGAGCCGGCCCAAGCTCATTCCGCGCGCACTGAATCTCATGCGCGAGCGCACGTCGGCCGCGGCGGTGCGTCTTATCGATGGCACCGAGGAGACGCTGCTCGATTGGCTGCGTGAAGGCACGCTCGATCTTATGGTCGGCCGGCTGCCGCCAACCGATCGGGACGACGAGTTCGTGCGCGAGGTCTTGTGCAACGTGCCGATCGTTGTCGTCGCCGGCAAGCATCATCCGCTCGCTGCGCGCGCCGACGTCAGCTATCTCGATCTGGCGAAGGTGGATTGGATCTTTCCGCCGCCGCGCAGCTTCGTTCATGCGGCGATCATGCAGGTCTTCGTGCAGAACGGTCTGCCGCGGCCCAAGCAATACGTGGAATGCCTTTCGTATTTGACGGTGCGGAGCCTGTTGACGGAGAATGCAATGGTCGCGGCATTGCCGCAGTCAGTGACCGAACGCGATGAAGAGACGGGCGCAATCGTCCGTCTTCCGGTCGCGCTGCCTCATGTGTCTTTGCCCGTTGGCATTATCATGCGAGCGGACAGAAGCATCACGCCGTCCTTGAAGCTGTTGGTCGAATGCCTTCGAATGGCGGCTTATTAGGCGGCAAATCTCCGGATGCAGTTCGGCGAACGACGGATAACGGACGGCCGTTCCGGTGCATCCAAGACTCGTGATCGTCCTTCGCTCGACGATGCCGATTGTGATGACGCGCCGACTTTGTAGCTGCGGTGGTTGTTGGCCTCTTCGACGCCCGCCGCGTCGATCTTCTAGTCGCCGGCGCAGCACTCATTGCCGCATGGAGAACGACTTTAGTGTCCCCCATCGCCACGGCGGTTGGCGCTCAACCTAAATGACCCTTCCTTGCTGCGCCCATCCTGCCTGATCGACGGCGAATGGGGCGGCGCCGGTTGTGACGCGGTCTCCAATCCGGCCACTACGGTGGTCCTGGCGAATGTCCCCTCGCTTGTAATCATAGCCGCTGGAAAATTCCACGGCGTCACGATCGGCGTAGTCGCGGCCCATGTTGCGAAACTTAGCGAGGATCACCCCCTCGACGGCAGCACATCGGCCAGAACGGTCGGATCAACGCAAAGCGGCAATGCACGAGAGGAATCGCGCCACGGCATCGCCGAATATCTCGACGACAAATATGACTTGATGTCTGGGTTCTGGTGCGGCGCGGTATTCGCGCCCCTCAAGTCATCCACTTTGAACTCGATCGACGTCTTTTGCTAAGCGGCGTCCGGAGCCGACAGCACGCCGAGTGCAGTCAGCGCAGGCATACGATGACTTGTGCGGCGGGCATGGCGATCTCTCTTAGCGATGAGCATGCGTTCTCTCAAGAAAATTGAAGAGAAGATCGGGGGCGTTTCGCGCAATTCGGTTGCGGCGATTTCCGAGCCCCGTTCATACATTGTGAGTATGAAATCGGACGAAATCTGTATTTTCACACCATATCGCTGACGTCTAAGCTGAGAGTCCAAGGCTCTGGTCAGTATATGAGTTGGCCGCTCGATGGTCTTGGGCCCCTCGGGATCGTATGTCGAGGGGCGAAAGTGAAGGTCTATCCGATCTCGCGCGGGGATGCGGGAGGCCGATTACTTAAGGGTTCAGAACATTTGAATGCGGGTGATTGAGCCAAGATCCAAGTGTCTTGCGCGTTTTAACCGCTATTCAGCGCCAGGGAGAGAAGGTTCCGCATCTTAGATGCGCTGGTTGTGTCTGACTGGATGTGCTCTTCGCGCCGAAAAAAAACGATGCAATGTGCGTAAGTCTCTGCGGCAAACGTAGTGGCTGCGCAAAGATTGCCAATAACGAAGGGGAGGAAGAATGAAGAAGCAGGTGTGTATACTTGCCGCGGTGGCGCTTGCCAGCGTGGCGTTAGGGGATGTCTCTCGTGCATCCGACTGGCCCACGCGCCCCATCCGCGCTGTCGTGCCGCTGAGCGCGGGTAGTGCCGCCGATATCATTCCGAGAGTTGTATTCGAACAGTTGTCGGAGCAGCTGAAGCAGCCAATCGTCGTCGACAATAGGCCTGGCGCGAGTGGTACGATCGGAGCGCGTGCGGTGGCGGTTGCGCCCCCGGATGGCTACACAATTCTTGCTCACTCGTCGGCTCACGTCATTGCGCCATCCACGGTGGGAAGCCTACCTTACGATCCGATCAAAGACTTCATTCCGGTCGGGGGGCTCGGAAATCTGCCGAATGTCCTGGTCGTGTCGCCGTCAAAGAACATCAAGTCGATTCAAGAACTCGCAGCCTTAGGGAAGAAGAGGCCAATTACTTATGGCTCGATCGGGGTCGGCAGCCCAATCCAGATGGCAATGGAACGATTGCGGCTGAGTGCCGGCTTCAAAGTGGAGGTCATTCCCTATCGAGGCGCGCCGGAAGCGTTGTTAGGGGCCATGACGGGCCAGATCGACGTCTACTATTCGCCGATCCTGCCGGCCCTTCCGTTCATTCGCGACGGTAAGCTCATTCCTCTTGTCGTCAGCAGCCCCGCACGGTCTCAGGCTCTTCCTGACGTGCCGACTTCGGAGGAAGCTGGGTATCCAAATTCGTCCTATCGATTCTGGATTGGGGTTTTCGTACCGGCGAAAACGCCAGCGCCGGTCGTCCAACGTCTGAGCAATGAGATCGAAGATGCTCTAAAGACGTCGACAGTGAGAGAGAAGCTGGGCAAGCTCGGCGTTCAACCGATGTCGATGGGTCACGAACAATTTGCGGCCTTTGTCAAAGATGAGCTGACACTAAACAACAATCTCGCGAGGGCCGCCGGCATCCTATCGCAATAGCCGGTATGGGCTGGGGCATGATATACCCAGCGGTTTGTCGATCAGCCGATATGCCGTTTGTGACGGCATTCGGCTGCGCTCGATTGCGGGCAATCATTCATTCCGGCACACGAGTCGCTATGGTGCCGCCGCCGCAGCCTCTGTAAAGCAGCGCCTTGCTATTCGCCGGGTGGTGCGGTGGGCGCTCGGCGAACGCGCCTCAGGGATCGCGTTCGATTGAGGGAGTGCGCCACCGGCAAGGTCATCGCCGGCGCAGATCAATCACGCCTTGGGCAATGTCGGCCGTGACCGACGGCCAGTATTCCAATCTTCCGATACGTCGCCGGCAGAACGCTGTCCCGCGCATCCCGCCCATACGCGTGTTAAGGCGTCTTTTGGAGCCTCAAAGGACATTTGCGGTGCTGCATTCCATACATCGTCCGCGCTGCGAGATTGGATGTCGCTCGATCTCATTCATACTCGGTAGATATCAAAGCCCCCGCAAGTCGGTATTTTACACGCAGATAAATGTCCTCAATAAGTCGAGACGACCTGCTCGCTGCCTTGGGTCCAAGGTGGCATTTCGCGACCGAGGAGTGACATGACTTCGAAAACCCAATCTGATGTTCTTATCATTGGCGGCGGCATCGGTGGTCTCGTTCTGGCGCTGTCGTTGCATCAGAAAGGTATCCCCTGCCGTATCTATGAATCGGTCCGGGAGATACGCGCCGTCGGTGCCGGCATCAATCTTCTCCCTCATGCGGTGCGCGAGCTCGACGATCTCGGACTGCTGTCGGCGCTGACTAACGTCGGAATCCAGACGCAAGACGCTTCCTACTTCAATCAGTACGGCCAACACATTTACACCGAGCCGGCGGGTATCGCGGCCGGTTACAAATGGCCGCAAATATCGATCCATCGCGGCGATCTGCACGAGGTTTTGCTGCATGCGGTGCGCGAACGTCTCGGCGCCGAAGTGGTTAAAACCGGCCATCATTGTGTCGGCGTGGAGCAGACCGAAGACTCGGTCACGGCCAATTTCGTTGATGCGAACGGCGCCGCATTGCCGTCCGCCACGGGTGCTGTTGCTGTCGGTTGCGACGGCATTCATTCGGCGCTTCGTAAGCAGTTCTATCCGAACGAAGGTGGACCGGTATATGCCGGCTTGACCATCTGGCGTGGCGTGACGCCTTACAAGCCGTTCCTCAGCGGCGCGAATACAATTCGCGTCGGGTGGATGCCGGTTGGCAAGATCATGGTCTATCCGATTCGCAACAACATAGATGATAAGGGCAACCAGTTGATGAACTGGGTTGCGACGCTGGAGCGGCCGCGCCCCAAATCGTACGACTGGAACAAACCGGCCAAGCACGAAGACTTCTTCGATGCGTACAAGGACTGGCATTTCGGGTGGATCGATATTCCCGATCTTCTCATGAAGACCGAAACACCGTTGGTGTTTCCCATGGTCGACCGCGACCCGGTCCCGACGTGGACCTTTGGTCGAGCAACCTTGTTGGGCGATGCCGCTCACCCGATGTATCCGCGCGGCTCCAACGGCGCGGGCCAGGCGATCCTGGATGGCCGGTTCTTGACCGATAGGCTGGTCGAGATGGGGACCACGCCCGCTGCGCTACAGGCCTACGACAAGGTTCGTGTCGAGGCGACTGCCAAAGTCGTCCTCACCAACCGCAAGAATCCGCCCGATGCGATCTTGCGCGAAGTCTACGAGCGGACGAGCGGAAATCCTTTCAAACGCATCAACGACGTGATCTCGGCTGAAGAGATGGCGCAGATGTCCGAAGGCTACAAGAAGATTGCCGGCTTTCACCAGAGGCAACTCGCGATCTGATCGTGACATGCGTTGTAAGGCGTTCCGTCGCGCTCAAAGGACCCGCCGCGAGCCGCATTAGAACACTTCCATAAGAGGGGCGGCGGCAGCGCCGCAGGGAAGGAAACATGCAAAAGAAGCTACGCGGCACCATTGTGCCGCCACTGACGCCTTTTACCGAGAGCGGGAAAGTCGATTACGACAAGCTGCATCGAATGGTCGACTACGTCGTCGAGGACTGTAACGCCTCGATGGTCGTGGCGGCGGGTGTGGAGGCCCAGGAATATCAATTCCTGAGCATGGCGGATCGTAAGGAACTCATCGCGAAAACGATTGAATACGTCGCGGGCCGGCGCCCGGTCGCCGTCGGGATTTCGCATCCCTCGTTCGCAACCTCGATCGATCTCGCCGAGTTTGCGCAACTCAAGGGCGCCAGCGCACTTCAACTCCTTGCGCCCATGCGCCCGACGGGCGGCGCCATCAAGACCAGCGAACTTGTCGCCTATTTCCAGGCGGTGCTGCACAAGACCACGCTGCCGATGATGCTCTATCTCAACCCGGGCCCGGGTGCCGATCCCTCGGTGCCGACGACCGTCGAGATCGCGAAGCTCGATCGCATCGACTTCATCAAGGAAAGCTCGCGCGATCTCGCACGTGTATCCAGGCTGATCTTCGAGATCGAGCATGCTGGCCACGCTCAGTACTTCACCACCTTGCAGATGTGGCTTGCGACGTTGGCGCTCGGCGGCTCGGGTGTGACGGTTCCGCCGCCTGCGGCGTTGATAACACGCAAGATCTTCGATGCCTTCGAGGCCGGTGATTTCAAGGCAGCGGCGCGGCTGCAAAGCCAACTGGCCTTGTTCCCGGCGAGATGGATGGAGTTCGGGCTCGCGGCGGTGATGAAGGCGGCGCTAGCTCATCTCGGAATTCCGGTCGGTGATCCGTACCCGCCCTACGAGCCGGTCGGCGGCGATGCGCTCGCGAAGCTGCGGGCCTATGTCGACACCATGGACCTCGCAAGCAAGGCATAGGAAACGCAAATGCTCGACATCAAAAGGTTGTCTATCGAAGAGGCTAAAGTACTGATCGAAGGCGCCACGAAGAAGTCGGAGGAGATGGGCATTCCGATGTGCATCGCCGTCTGCGACGAATCGGGTCACCTCATCGCTTTCGACCGGATGAACGGCGGCAAAATCAGTTCGATTTCGATCGCCATCGATAAGGCCTTCACCGGTGCTGTCGCCCGCAACGGCACTCATGTCTACAATCAACTTTGCCAACCAGGCCAACCGACGTTCGGCATTCATGTGACCAACGGCGGTCATTTCTCGATCATCGGCGGAGGCCTGCCGGTGACGGTCGACAAGGTGATCGTCGGGGGCATTGGCATCAGTGCGGGAACGGCCGTTCAAGACCTCGAGGTCGCCGAAGCCGCGGTCGCCTATTTCCACAAGAAAACCGGATACAAGGCGTAAGGAGTGCGTCCAGTGAAGTCGATTCTCTTCTCGGAGATGCGCCCTGATCCTTCATGGGAGAAGGAGTTCAACGACTGGTATCATGACGATCATATACCAGTGCGGATGTGTCTGCCGGGTTTCGAGGGCGTCCAGCGGTATCGCGCATCTGAGGATGCGAATTACCTCGTGATCTACGATATGACCTCCATGGCCGCTCTGACGACGCCCGGATATGAGAAGGTCAAAACACAGCCTAGCGAGCAGACGCGTTGGATGCTGGCGAATGTCTCCGGGTTCACCCGCTATCTCGGCAATGAAATTTCTCGTCACGGCGACATCGCGTCCGCAATCGAGTTGCCCGTCATCTTCACCGCGATGTTCAACGTCCCGCAGGACGAACTGGACGATTTCGACGGCTGGATGGAGGAAGACCATATTCCGATCTTGCTCGGCTGTAAGGATTGGAAAGCTGTGCGCCGGTTCGATCTGACCGTAAGCGAGCCTGTGCCCTTCAACCGGCTTGCTGTTCATTACCTTTCCAGTGCTACTGCACTCAACTCGCCCGAACGCGAAAAGGCGCGGGGGACCGAGTGGCGCAATCGGCTTGCCCAGCGGGCGTGGTTCTCCAAGGCTCAGTATAAGGCGTTCGACAAATACGGGGCTCGGTATCTCAGCACGGCACCTGAGCCCGCCGAGGCCTAGGAGCGATTTTTGCGTCGCGCGATAAGTGAGGCGTTCGGATCGCCGACGAATGGAACGCGAGTGTGCGCCGCACAAGTCCTGCAGTGGATGCGCCATGGTCCGAATAGCCGTGGCGTCAATCCGCCTTGTCGGTGCTGTTCCGTCGTGCTGCTGACGGCGCCGCAGGCACCAATACAACTACATGGCCTGTTTGGTGCCAGGTCTCACATGTCGCGTTGCCAGAAGTATTTTCATTGTCGGGCTGGTCGAGAGTGTCTTCGAGCACACCGTGCGGCGCGGGCCTGGGCATAATCGGCACCCGTGAGAATTGTATATCTTTTGAGTATGATAGGCGTCATGCTTCTCGGATTTGCAGCGGGCGGGCATCACAATGGAACTTCGGCACCTTCGATATTTCGTCGCTGTTGCGGAAGACGAACATATCACACGCGCCGCCGCGCGCCTCGGCATTCAGCAGCCGCCGCTCAGTCATCAGATTCAGAATCTTGAACAGGAGCTGGGCGTCTCTCTCTTTATGCGCCAACCGCGCAAGATCACGCTCAATGCCGCCGGCAAGGTCTTCCTGAGCGACGCGCGGCATATCCTCGCCTCGGTCGAAGAGGCTGTGCAGCGCGTTCGGCAGTTCGACAAGGGCATGGAAGGGGTTTTGCTGATTGGACTCACCAGTTCTGCTTCCATGCATGCGTTGACGATGAAGGCGATCGACCGGTTCCGAAAGAAGTACCCGCTCGTATCCGTAAGGATCGAGGAGGGAGCTAACAATGACATTCTGAACCAGACCGAGCAGGAGCGATTCGATATAGCCGTGGTGCGGAGCGCAGTGGACAGATACCCGACGCTCACGAGCAAATGTCTTGCGCACGAGGCAATGGTCGTCGCACTTCCTGAATCGCACGCGCTCGTGAAGGAACAGGGTTCGCTGCGCCTGGCCCGCCTTCGCGATGAGAACCTGATTCTCTTTCGCCAGACCAATGGATCCGGCATTGGCGATATGCTGCTGGCGGCATGCGAGCGAAACGGCTTTCGGCCGCATATCGTGGACGAGACACGCCGCATCCTGGCCGCCGTGACAATGGTCGCAGCCGGATTTGGCATCGCCATCGTGCCGAAGTCGCTAGAGGCATTCAAAGTGGACGGTGTTGTCTATCGCGACTTGGAGCCATCGAGCAGCTTTACGGTGCCGCTGAACGTTGCCTATCGCCGTCATAGCGATGCGCAGCCTGTGACTCGGTTTTTGAAGATTTGCGAAAGCCTTTAAGCCGATCTGGGCGCGACTATGAGCTTGAGAGCATCGTGGAGGTGCAGCGCATCTCCCGGCTTCTAGCCGTGCCATTAATCGTCGACCATGGCACCAATTATGGCAATGAACTCTCCCTCCGCAACGATCAGGCCGGGCTCGTAATAAACGGCCGGCGATAGGTGGCGACGAGCGCCTGCAACGCGTCGCGGCCTTGAGGAATGGTGGGATTGTGCTGGATGTAGTCGCGAGCCTGGAGACGCTCCACTGCCGAAGCTTCGCGGCGCTGGAACAACGCGGTCATTGCCCGAGCATCAGCGTCTTGTAGCGCAGCGGACGATCATCGAATTCCCGATCGGCGGCCGCGTGGCCGCGTGCGTCCCGGTCATCCGCAGGAGCTGCTCGCCAGGCAGTGTACCGTAGGAGTGGTCGCCAACAGCAATGTCAGGCCGATTTGGAAGTCCGGGTGGAAAACATCCGTCTCCGGACCGATTGGGGATCGATCGACCGACAACCTGTCAACGTTCTCTCCGTTGCGGAGGGATGCCGGAGCGCTCGCAGGCAACCGCCGATGATGCGGCGCCGCTGCGAAAAGCCCGGCATCCCATGCCGCATTACGCTTTCGGCACCGGCGTGTTGAGCAATTGCTGCTCCCACAGATACGCGATGCCGCTGCCAGCCGCGTGTTGCAACAGCACGTCCGTCACCTTGCCTGCGGTCTCGGTGCGGGCCCAGTCGCGCTGCCACTCGGCCATCACGGCCAGCCAGGTCATCATGTTGGCCCCGGCCCTGATCATGCGCTGGATGGCGACTTCGTGAGACTCGACCGATACGCCACCCGATGCATCGGTAACGACCGTCACGTCCCAGCCTTCGCCCAGCGCCTGGATCACCGGCATGGCGACGCAAACCTCGGTCCACAGGCCGGCAATGATGAGCTGTTTGCGGCCGGTCGCCTTGACCGCATCCACCACCTTCTTGTCTTCCCACGTGTTGACGAAAGTCCGGTCGATCACCTCCTGCCCCGGGAACACGTCGGTGATCTGCGGGAAAATGAGACCGCCCCGCTCGGCGATAACGCTGGTCAGAATGGTGGGAACGCCGAACGCCTTGGCCGCCTTCGCCAGCGCCGCCGCATTGTTGACCGCCATGTGCGGATCGTGGCTGTTCAGGTTCGTGAGCTGAAAAGGCTGGTGGTCGATGAGAACGAGCACCGAATCTTCGGGACGAAGAAGCGAAGCAAGGCCGTTACGAAAGGTCATCACTGCATCCTTTGCGGCCGCCATGAGCGGCGTTGGTTTTGCGCAAGACACGCGCCCCCAGCGGCGACGTTGCCTGAAATCAGTATTGGCTTTCCCATTCGAGATGCGGTAGCGCCCTTTCGCGTCAAGCTGTGTCGCGGAAAGGGGAACGCTAAATGGACATTGACGAACTGCGGACATTCGTCGAAGTGGCCGATGCTGGCGGGGTGTCTCCCGCGGCGCAACGGCTCGGCGTCTCCAAGTCAATCGTCAGCCGCCGGCTCCTGCGCCTTGAAGCGGAACTTGGCGTTCAGCTTCTGGCGCGAACCACCCGAGGCGCCGCGCTCACGGAAGCGGGGGCCACATTCCGGGATTACGCAGCCAAAGTCTGCGCCGACATCGACGTGGCCAGGGAAACGATCGCGCCCGCCGGCGAGCTTCGCGGCCGCTTGCGAGTCGCCGTGCCGCTTTCTTTCGGCCCGACTCATTTCGCGCCCATGCTTGCGGAGATGGCGCGGCGTCACCCGCAGCTCCAAATCCACACATGCTACAGCGACCGCTTCGTCGATCTCGTCACCGAAGGTTATGATTGTGCGATACGCGTCGGCTATCTTCCGGACTCCAACCTGATCGCCAAACGCGTCGGCCCGATCTACGGAAAGCTTGTCGCCAGCCCGGACTACATCAAGGCGCATGGGGCGCCCGAAACGCCGGAGGAACTCGCCGCTCACGAGGCGCTCATGCAAGGCACCGAGAGTTGGCAACTCATGGACGGCGACAACATCATCACGGTTCGTCCGCAGGGACGCTTCAAGGCCGATAACGGCGTAGCTCTCGTTGCCGCCGCGGCAGCAGGACTCGGGATCGCTTACCTGCCTGATTGCCTCACTCACGAATATATCGCTTCCGGTGCGCTCATGCCGGTCATGACGCGTCATCCGCCGCCTCCGGCAGGGGCCTATGTCGTCCGAGCGCCAGGCCAGCATCCCGCGCGAAAAATACGGGTTCTCACCGAACTGCTGATCGAGTATTGCGACCCGCCTCCGCCTCTCGCGGATGTAGATCGCTAGAGCCCGAATGGCGGGAGGCCGATCCCGGCGTCACAACAGCCGATGCACCAAATCAATCAGGTTCGTCATTCTCTGCTAGCCTTATCGTCGATCGCCCGTAGGAGGCGCTCACGGATGCGGATTGCAGGCGACGAAGCGGCCGTCGAGGTAGATCAGCGGGGCCTTCTCGCTCTGCCAGAGTTCGGCGGCCTGGACATTCCCGATGAAGATCGTGTGCGAGCCGGATGGCACCGTCGCCGCAATCTCGCAATCGAAGCTGGCCAAGGCACCGACGAGGGCCGGCGCGCCGGTTGCCAGTGTCGTCCATTCGCGGTCCGCGAACCGCGTCGCGCGGGCGGCCGGATCGCTGAAGCGTTTGGCCAGTTCGTCGTCGCCCAGCGCCAGCAGATTGACGCAGAAGATGCCGGCTTGCTGAATGGCGGTGTGGCTCGAGGCGACCTGGTTGACGCAAACGAGCAGCGACGGCGGCTCGGCCGAGACCGAGCACACCGAGGTGGCGACGAGACCGTGACGTTCGCCGTTGAACGTCGTGGTGATGATCGACACGCCGGCGGCGAGGCGGCGCATGCCGCTCTTGAACAATGCAGCTTCAATCATTCCGTTACGTCCGCGACCTGCGCCACCTGAATTGCCATTGCCTGGTCCGCGACGCACCGTCACGCTGTCTTGGCGATGGCTTCGATCTTGTCGACGCCGCCGACCTTCGGCCCCAGCGCCGCCCAGACCCCACGTGCACCGGCTTCCCAGGCAGGCCGGTCTTCCGGCTGAACCGTCTTGCCGCCGGCGGCGGCCGCCTTGGCCATGGATGCCGTTTCATCCTCGACGATCAGCGCGTCGAAATGGTGCGCACCTTCAAGGGCCGCTGCCGCGAGCACCTCTTGCTCGCTGCTCTTGAGCGTCTTCCAGAACGGCGCCGAGAAATAGACGACGCCGGTCGCCCAGATATGCGCGGTTTCGATGAGATACGGCACCACTTCGTAGAGCTTGAAGCCGGCATAGGCCGACTTGGTGAGGTCCATCATGTCGACCACGCCGGTCTGCAGCGCGTTGTAGGTCTCGGTGATCGGGATCGGCGTCGGGTTGGCGCCGAGCGCTTTCCACAGTTCGGTGTGCAGCGGGCTCTGGATGACGCGAATGCGTTTGCCGGCAAGCTGCGCCGGCTTGGTGATTGCTTCCTTGGCGAGCAGGTGGCGCGCGCCGTAATTGATGTAGCCCGGCACGATGAAGTTCTGCGCCGCGAACTTCGTCTTCAGCTCATTGCCGATCTGGCCTTCGAGCACGCGACGTACGTGACCGGCGTCGCGGAACACGAAGGGGGCATCGAGGATTTGCGATTCCGGCACCCAGCTCGACATCGCCGAGACCGTCGACAAGCTGGCCTGAATGGAGCCGAGGCGGATGCCCTCGGCGACTTCTTTTTCGCCGCCGAGCGCGGCGTTCTGCACGATACGGAAGTCGAAGCGGCCGGGCAGCTTCGCATCGACGATCTCCTTCACCTTGAACCAGATCTTGGTCTCCGGCTTGTCGGCGCCGAGCAAGGACGAGATCGTGATGGTGGTTGCCGCGCGTGCGCCGCCGCTGCGCAGCACGAAAGGCGCGGCGACACTCGCGGCGAGAAAGCCCGAAAGGCTTCGGCGGGTGATGGGAGCGGTCATGAGCTTTTCCTTTGCCTAGAGCTTTGTCGGAGCGGCGGTCAGCGCCGAGAAGATGCAGAGCACCGCGAGCGCGCACAGCAGCGCGATCAGCAGCGGCACGACCTCGCGAAACACCTGCGCCGGCCGAGCGCCTGACACGCCGCTCGCGACATAGACGAGAATGCCGAGCGGCGGCGTCAAGCCGTGGATCATCAGGTTGACGACGAGGATGACGCCGAACTGGATGGGGTCGATGCCCGCGAGCGTCGCGGCGGGCAGCAGCAGCGGCGCGAGCAACAGGATCGCCGCGCCGATGTCGAGCAGCAATCCAGCGGCGAGCAGCACCACATTGGCGAGGAGCATCACCGCGAGCGCGCTGCCGCCGAGCGCCGTCACGACGGTGGTCACCAGATCGGACACGCGGTCGACCGCCATCAGGAAGGCGAAGGGCGCGGCGGTGCCGATGAGCAGGCCGATGGCGGCGGCTTCGCCGGCGGCCTGGCAGAAGGCGGAAGCCAGCGAACGGCCATTCAGCGTGCGCAGCATCAGGCAGACGACGAGCGCGTAAGCGACGGCGAGCGCGGACGCTTCCGTCGTGGTGACGACGCCGAAGCGGATGCCGACGACGACCACGATGCCGAGGCCGATGGCCGGTAAGGACTCGACGAAGGAGCGCGCGCGTTCGCGGCCGCTCGCCGGCTCGCGCACGGGTTTCTCGTCGCGCGAGGTGATATAGATGCCGACGCCGAGCGCCAGCGCCAGCACGCCGCCGGCGATGAAGCCGCCGACCAGCAACGAGCCGACCGAAAGATTGGTGGCCGACGCGAGGATCAGGAAGGCGATGGAGGGCGGGATGATGTTGTCGAGCATCGCCGTCGCCGCCACCACCGCCGCCGCGCGCGGCAGCGTGTAGCCATGCGCGACCAGCGCCGGCACCATCACCTTGGCGCCGAAGGCGGCGTTGGCGATGGACGAGCCGGAGGCGCCGGAGAACATCACGCTCGAAACAAGAGTCGTCTGGGCGAGGCCGCCGCGCAGATGACCGACGAGGCTTGCGGCGAAGCGCACGAGGCGATCGGCGAGGCCGCCTTCGGTCAGCAAGCCGCCGGCGAGCAGGAAGAACGGGATCGCCAGCAGCAGGAACTTGCTGACGCCGACGATGGTGTTCTGCACCAGCGCCGGCTCCGGCAGCATGGCTCCGAACGGCGCGGCGAGCGATACGCCGACCAGCAAGGTGTGCGGCAGCGGCGCGCCGGCGATGAGGCCGATCGCCGCGACGGCGCCGGCGGCCAGGCTCGGCGTCGCGAGCGACGCGATCTGCAGTTCATGCGCGGCGACGTAGAGTCCGGCGCCGATCGCGAGCACCAGCAGCGCGCGCGGCAGACCGTCCTGTAGGTAGGACCTGCCGAATAACAGCAACACGCTGAGACCGCCGCCGATGGATACGGCGGCATAGCGCAGCCACTCGGGCAGGCCGAGCACCGTCGACGTGCCGCCGATGGCGCCGACGACGCCGGCGGCGCCGAGCGCGAGGATGATGCTGGCATCGATGGCAATGGCATCGGCGAGCACGCGCGCGGCCAGCTGCACGGTGCGCGGCAGGAACCGGACGATGACGTCGAGCCGCATGGCGAGCGGCCCGGTCACCGCCAGCGGCGCGCCGACCGAAACCAGCAACACATTGAGCCAGATCGCCAGTTCCTCGGACCAGATAAGCCCGCTGCCGAATACGTAGCGTAAGGTGACCGAGGTCATCACCAGCACGAAGGTCACGGCGAGAATGGCGCCGCCCAGCCATTTCAAGGCGAGCTCGATCATGTCCAGCGTGACGGCGACCCGCCCGCTGGCGCCGATCGGCGCGGCTGTCTCGAGGCTCGTGTCCATCGTGCTCATCCGGCGGCGCCTCACTTCATCGGGGAGAAGGAGGTCGGGCGCAGAATACGGTTCCGCATCTGCATGACATAGCCCGATGTCTTTTTGCGGAACGCCTGCCAGGCCGGATCAGCCTCCATGGCGGCCCGCCGCCGCTCACGGTCGCCCATGTCCTGGTAGCGCCAGATATGCACGACCTCGTTGACCACCCCGCAATCGGTGGTGAACCACCCGACCAGGTCGCCGAGATGGCTGACCTGCAAGGCCATGCCCTCGGCCACATATGTGTCGAGGTAGTCCTTCACGTGCTCGGGTTTGATCAGATAGCTGCGTTCGTCGAGAATCATGGTGCCTTATCCGACAGCCGCCTTGGCATTGAGATCGCGGTCGAACAAAGTCGACCAGGTGAATTGCTTCGCGCTGGGCGCGTCGCGGTTGACCGGCAGCTTCGGTAGCACCTTCTCGGCGAAACGATAGGCCTCTTCAAGCAGCGGCATGCCGGACAGGATGAAGGTCTCGACGCCCGCGGCTTGATAGGCTTCCAGCGTTTTCACAACCGTGTCCGGCGAGCCGACGATCGCGGTGCCGGGGCCCGGCCGCACCAGGCCGATGCCGGCCCACAAATTCGGCGCGACTTCGAGATCGCGCGGGTTCGCCGGCTTCACGCCGCCATGCATCTGCGTCATGCGCTGCTGGCCGACCGAGTCCGACTTGCCGACGAACAGCTGGTTGGCGGCGATCGCCTTCTCGTCCATGCGATCATATAGCCAGTTGGCCGCATCCCAGGCCTCGGCGTCGGTGTCGCGCACGATGACATAGAGACGGATGCCGTAGTTGAGCTCGCGCCCGTAATGCTTGGCGCGTTCCTTCACCTCCTCGACCTTGAGCTTGATCTGCTCCGGCGTCTCGCCCCATGACAGATACGTGTCGACATGCTTGGCGGCGACATCGATCGCCGGTGCCGAAGAGCCGCCGAACCAAAGCGGCGGCGGCGGAATGCTGACGCCCGCGGGCAGCGCAAGCTTGGCGCCCTCCACCGAGAAGTATTTGCCTTCATAGGTGATGCTCTCGCCCGCCATCAGGCGATGGAACAGCGTCAGATATTCGTCGGCCATGGCATAGCGTTCGTTATGCGGCATTTTCATGCCATAGGCGCCGAGCATCTTGGCGTCGCCCGAGACGATGTTGAGCATCAGCCGGCCGCGCGAGAACTCTTGCAGCGTCGCCGACATCTTGCCAAGCAAGGTCGGGGCGATCAGGCCCGGATGAATCGCGACGAGAAAGCGCAGGCGCTCGGTTTCGGACAACAGCGCCGCGGCCAGCACCCAGACGTCATGCGCGCCGGTGGCGAACAGCGCGCCGGTGAAGCCTAATCGGTCGTAAGCCTTGGCGAGTTGCTGGAAGTAGCTGTAGTCGACCGGCCGTGAGCCTTCCGGGGTCCACGGATAAGGCCCATCCGGCGCGCACATGTACCAAAGGACGTTCATCGCATTCTCCTATGCTGCCGAGGCGGACGGCGAACGCATTGCGGCCGAGAGTTCGAGCCGCTGCGGAATGTCGCCGTGACGGAAAAGGGTATCGGCCTCGTCCTGCTGTTCGGCGATGATCGTCTTGTCGGCAGGCACGATGCTCCAATCGCGCTCCTTTACCGCCTTGCGCCAAGTGCCGACGTCGACGCCGCCGAGTTTGAGGCCGGCCAGGATTTGCGCGGCGCGATCGGGGTCGGCGGCGATCTCCGCGCCGATGCGGCCGAGTTCCGTTACGAAGGCGTCGATCGTCTCGGGCGCAAGCTTGCGCCGGCCCAGCGTCCAAAAGACGGATCGATTGGGGATGGTCGCGCCGCAGGGCACCAGCAGCCGCGCACCGCCATCGGCAATTGTCTGGCCGAGCAGCGGCGCCATGGCGACCCATGCGTCCACTTTGCCGGCGATAAGAGCATCACGCGACGGCACCGGCGCGCGCTCGACACGTTCGACATCCTTTAAAGACAGGCCTTCGTCTTCCAGGACGCGCGCCAGCAGGTAGGTATGGAACGAGCCGTCGAGCAGCGCGATTTTCTTGCCGGCGAGATCTTTCACGCTGTTGATCGCCGAACGTTTGGCGACGAGGATGCCGCCATTGGCTGGCCGCGGCGCGGATGCGGCGACATACAGCACATCGAGTCCGGCGACTTGCGACAGGATCGGCGGCGTCGAGCCGGTGCCGCCGACATCGATCTGGTCTTCGGCGAGTTGACGGCCGGTGTCGCGGCCTTCCGCATAGGACACGAACCGGGCATCGAGTGCGGAGAATGCGCCGGGCCAATGCTGAGCCAGCGTCAGATGTAGATTGCTCGGGTGAGCGCCAATACGCAGCGGCATGCAGGCCTCATGTCACAAATCACGTCCGGCGCGCCGCCCCATGTCGTGCTTCTTGTGTGCCGAAAAGCCAATGTTCACCGGCTTTTCAGCGTTGCACGTCATTATACGTTCTTATATAATGTCTTTGACGTCAATAGTTCGCGTCGTCCAAATAATGGGCGCTTGCGGCATGTTCGTTCTGTCGGAGAGTGCTTGGCGAGAAAGGGTTGTTTTGTCGCTTCCTCGTTGCATGCAACTTAATGCGCCACGCGCGCCGCTGGAATGGTCACGCGGTGTTGGCGCGACGCGGTGTTTGCATACGACGGTCTTTGCGATAAGCGACCGAGGCGGAGGTGGTCATGGCTGATAGCAAGAAAAAGCGGCGCAACCCTCGCCTTTGCCGCAGTGTCGGCGAGGCAAGTGACCTGTTGAAGGCGCTGGCAAATCCCAACCGGCTGTCGATCATCTGCCTGCTGCTTGAAGGCGAGAGTTCGGTGTCGGAAATCGAGAGCGAACTCGGTATTCGCCAGCCGACTTTATCGCAGCAACTCGGCGAACTGCGCGAGGCCGGTATGGTGGCGACGCGGCGCGACGCCAAGCATGTCTATTATCGCGTCGCCGACGACCGCGCCGGGCGCATCGTCAAGACGCTGCGCGAGGTGTTTTCACATTTGGAAGATTGGTGCGACCAGTTGCCGGCACGGCGAAAGTCGGATGGCGCCGGTCCCGCGGATTTGATGCTTTACGGCTGAGGCGTCCTCCGGCCGAGCGGCGCAAGGAAAGGTCCCTCTCTTTGGATGCATAGCGCGGTCACCAGACCGTGCCTTGACTGTGCGCGGACGGGCCAACAGATTTCCCCCGCAGTTTCATTGCGAGGGTCCTCATGAGCAAGCCGCGTCAACTCCATCTCGGCGCCTTTATGCGTCCGGTGAGCATCCACACCGGCGCCTGGCGATATCCCGGCGCCTATCCGGACGCGAACTTCAATTTCAACCACCTGCGGAAGTTTGCTCAGACCCTGGAGCGTGGGAAGTTCGACGCCTTCTTCATGGCGGATCATCTGGCGGTGTTGAACATGCCGATAGACGCCTTGAAGCGGAGCCACACCGTCACATCGTTCGAACCGTTCACGCTGCTGTCGGCCCTGGCCGGCGCCACCGAGAGGATCGGACTCGTCGCCACGGCCTCCACGACCTTTGACGCGCCGTATCATGTCGCCCGCCGCTTCGCCTCGCTCGATCACATCAGCGGTGGCCGTGCCGGCTGGAACATCGTCACCACGTCCAACCCTGACGCGGCGTTGAATTTCGGCCTGGACGATCACATGGAGCACGACGAGCGCTATCGTCGCGCGCGCGAGTTCTACGATGTCGTCACCGGGCTTTGGGACAGCTTCGCCGACGATGCCTTCGTGCGCGATGTCACGAGCGGCCTCTTTTTCGATCCGAGCCGCATGCACGTCCTCGATCACAAGGGCAAATACTACTCGGTGCGCGGGCCGCTCAATATCGCGCGGCCGGTGCAGGGATGGCCGGTGATCGTGCAGGCGGGCGCGTCGGAGGCCGGCAAGCAGCTTGCGGCGGAGACCGCCGAAGTGATCTTCGCCGCGCATAATAGCTTGGCCGACGGGCAGCGCTTCTACGCCGACGTGAAGGGGCGCCTCGACAAGCTCGGCCGTGCGCGCGACAGCCTCAAGATCCTGCCCGGTGCGTTGGTCGTGGTCGGCGATACGGTCGAGGAGGCGCGTGAGAAGCGGGCCAAAGTCGACAGCCTCGTCGACTATGCCAACGCGATCGCGTCCTTGTCGATCGCGCTCGGGCACGACGCATCCAAGTTCGATCCGGACGGCCCGCTGCCGGATATCCCCGAGAGCAATGCGAGCAAGAGCGGCCGCGAGCGCGCCATTGCCCTGGCCAAACGCGACAATCTGACGGTGCGTCAGCTCGCCCAGCGCCTCGGCGGCTTCGGCGGCTTTGCGTTCGTCGGCACGCCGAAGACCATCGCCGACGAGATGGAAGAGTGGTTGGTCAGCGAGGGCAGCGACGGATTCAATTTGATGTTTCCGTTTCTGCCGGCGGGCCTCGACGACTTCGTCGACAAGGTCGTGCCGGAGCTGCAACGGCGCGGCCTGTTCCGCCGCGAGTATGAGGGCCCGACCTTGCGCGACCATCTCGGGCTCGCGCGTCCGTCCAACCGCTTCTTCGCCCCGGCTTAAGTTGCGGGGCGCCAGCTCTCTTAACGTTAGGGCGTAAGCTTAACGGCGGCCTCCGATTGGTCCGCATCTCCCGGTTGTTATAGTTCGGATTGTGTATCCGAAGTATACAAGTACTACCGGGATGGCGTGTGATGCGGCGGCGTGGGCGGCCCCTGGCGTATGCGCTGATCGGCCTCGTGCTGATCGGCGGTGCCGTGGCATCGGCGCAGACGGCGTCGCGGGATCGCACGACGGCTGAGCTGAAGAAGCAGACCGCGCTGGAGAAAAAGAAGGCCGAGCGCAAGAAGCCGGCGCGGGTGACCCGCGAGGTCAAGAAGCCGGTGCGCGGCGAGGCCAGGCCGAAGACGCCGGTGCGGACGTCGCCCGCGTCAGCCGCGCAACCCGCCGCGGAAACATCGCCGGCCCCAGGCACGCGCTTCGAACAATCCCAGCCGGTGGCAACGCCGCGAACGGATCAGGCGGATGTGCCGCCAATGCCGCAGGTGGCTCCGCAGGGACCGCCGTCTCCCGCGCAAATGCCGCCCGCGGCGCCAATGCCGGCAGTGGTACAGGCGCCAACAGCGCCGGCCACGCGCCCGCGCATTCCCCCGCCTGTGTCGGCGGTGCCGGTTCCCTCGACGCTCAACATGATCCGCACCGCGCCCGAGCAGATCGGCCAGGTGCCGAGCCAGTTCATGTGGATTCGCGACGACCTGATGGCGGCGCGCGATTCGCTCGACGGCACGCTGGTGTTCTTCGACGACGATGGCCGTATCGTCGGCCGCGCCAAGTTTCCGAGCGGTTTCGACACCGAGGACATCATCGGCCAGCCGACGGCGATCCGCCTGATCGATTTCTCGCACCGCACGCAGATCACGATCCAACGCAACATCGATCCGGCGGCGACGACTATGCTGCAGAGCACGCCCAACGGTTCGGATGCCGAAATCCGGCGCCGGCGTCTGCAGCGGCGCTCGGCGCAGGAACTGATCGTCAACGACGAGCGGCAGAACGGCACGCATCCGCTCACGGTGCGCGCGTTGGCCGGCGGCCAATTGGCGCAGGCCTACGAAATCTCTCCCGGCACAAGCGACAACCGCTTCGTCGTCAGCGAGGAGATCACCGCCGTCAAGCCGGCGCTGACGGTGCGCGTGTTCGTGCAGCGCTTCGACCGGGAGGGCCGCCTTAACGGTGTCGTCTATGTGCCGCTCGACAACTTCGAGCTCGTGTCGCGCAACATCGTCGCCGTCACCGGCGCGGGCCGCGCCCGCGTGCTGCGGCCGACCGAGGACGGCGTCAGGATCGACGAATACGATTTCGTCGCGCCGCCGCGCGCCGGCAACCGTCGCCTCAACGACAGCGAGTTGCGCAGCCTGTCCCGCAAGCTGCGGGAAATTCCCGTCGACACGACGGTGCAGGGCGACACCTCGACGCCGTTCAATGACGGCAGCGATCATGTCGAGGTCGTGGTGCCGCCGTCGCCGCCGATCGCGCGCGCCAAGGTGCTGGAGAACGCGCGCGCCTATCTCACCGTCAACTGGGTGATGCAGCGCGAGAACTTCGAGCGCCCCGGCATAGAGAACCGCTGTGCGCCGGGCAGTTCCTATATCTGGCTGCGGCCGCGCCACTTCACCCGCGAGATGATCGGCACCACCATCGGGCCGATGCCGTACCGCTGGGGCGGCGACGACACGCCGCAGACCTTCCGCACCCGCTCCGAATGGGGCGCGCTCGCTGGCAACATGTGCACCTGCCGGCAGGCCGAATACAATTACTGCGTCTTCGCGGACTCCGCCGGCGTCGATTGCTCCGGTTTCGTGTCGCGGGTCTGGGGCATCGAGAAGCGCGGCACTTCCGGCCTGCTCGATGTCGCCGCCGATATCGACAATCTCGAAGCGCTCAAGCCCGGCGACGCCTTCGACTGGCCGCAGCGCCACATCCGCCTGTTCACGGGCTATGCCGAAGGGGCCGCCACCGCCTTCACCGTCCTCGAAGCCTCGACGCGCTATCAGTGCGAAGGCGTGTGCGAGCGCATCTACCGGCCGAGCGAACTGAACGGCTATAAGCTTATCCGTTACAAAGGCATCAGCGAAGCCGCCATCGCCACCAATGGCGGTGCCCAGCCGAGCGGCGCGCCGCCGCCAGCTGCGCCAGAGACCACGACTTCCGCTCCGGGCGCGCAGCCGGAAGCAGCACCTGCCGCGACCGCCGAGAAGCGCGTCCGGCGCGGCGCGACCGTCAACAGCAAGCGGACGCGACAGCGATGAAACGCGCGCTGATCACGATCGCGCTTCTCGCGCCGTTGCTCGCGACGGCCGAGCGCGCGCTGGCGATCACACGCGAAGAAGACATCATTCGCAATCTCAACGAGACCTTCAAGGCGCCGTCGGTGTTTCCGCCGAACTCGGCGTTGCGGCCGAATTCGGACGGCACGCGCGACCACAACGGCACCAATCACGACGGCCGTGTCACAACGCCGCTCGGCCCAGACGAAGGCGCGCCGCCGGAGCAACTGCTCGATATCGTGCCGGAGCGCACCTTTCCGTTTCTGGTGGCGATCGTCGAAAACCAGCGGCCGCCGCAGGAGGGTTATGTCTGTGCCGGTACGTTGATCGCGCCGCAATGGGTGGTCACCGCGGCGCATTGCACCTTCACCTGGGTGCGCCGCTGGCCGGTCGATCCGGAAGTCTTCGTGCTTTTCAACACGACGCGGCTGTCGCTTCCCGGGCCGAAGATCGCGGTCAGCAAGATCGTGCCGCATCCGCAATACGATGCCCGCACGCTGAAGAACGACATCGCGCTGTTGAAGATCGACACCAAAGGCCAAAGCTTCGGTCCGCCGCTCAAGCTGGAGGGCCCGTCGCCGATCACCCGGCGGGGCGACATCGGCCACGTGGTAGGCTGGGGCGTCACCAACCTCGAACTGCTGTCGCGGCAAAAGGGCGAGGTGCAGCAACTGCTGCAGGTCGCCGTGCGCGGCGACGCCTGCTTTTCCGCCGGCAACTTCCCCAGGCTCAAAGGCGCCGGTGTGTTCTGCGCGTCCTCGCTCGCCGCGCATCATGACGTTTGTTACCGTTTCGGCGGCGGGCCCATGATCCTGCGCGATCTGCGGGGAGAGCGTTACCTCGGCGGCATGGTGTCGTGGCCGGCGGTGTGTCCGCCTGCCGTGGACAAGATGAACGCCTATCTCGACGTTCAGCACTTCGTGCCGTGGATCAAAAGCGCCATTGCGGCCAATGGTGGGCCCGGCAAATGATGCACCCCGTCAAGCAAGGTTTGTTGGCCGCGGCGATCTGGTTCGCGTTCGTTCCGGCTGCGCGCGCGCAAACCCAGGACGGCATCCTGCGCTCGCTGCCCAATGTGCAGCGGCTCTATCAGCAGCGTCTCGAGTCTCTTAAGGCGGGTGAGCCACAGCAGGTCTTTCTGGGAACGGCCAGCGTGATGCCGGATCGCGCGCAGGACAATGTCGTATCGATCGGCGTCGCCGGCGTGCCGCAGCAGCGCGGCCATTTCTGCGGCGGCGTGCTTGTCGCCCCGACATGGGTGCTGACGGCGGCGCATTGCGTCGCCGAAGCCAGCGGCACGGACAGCCGGACGCAGATCGCGCCGCTTTCTCCCACGCAGTTGCAGGTTTTGTTCGGCACCAACGTGTTGTACCGAGACGGCGTCTCAAAGCCGGTCGCCCGTATCGTTGTTCATCCGGACTATCGGATCACGGCGCAGGGCGTGCCGGAAAACGATCTCGCTTTGCTGCAATTCGCCGAGCCGCTGCCGGGTACGCCGGCCCTCATCGCCTCCGATGCGCTGGCCGCGGTTGGTATTCGCGACGGCGATCGCATGCTGATCGTCGGCTGGGGCAGCGCGTCCTTCAGCGTCGGCAGCCCGATTTCCGGCAATCTGCTGCTGGCGATCGTGCCGGTGGTCGGCAACGCCAAGTGCAACGAAGCCTATGGTGGCGCCGTCACCGACAAGATGTTCTGCGGCGGGCTTGGCGCCGCGGATTCCTGCCAGGGCGACAGCGGCGGGCCAGCTTTCATCTACGACGAACGCGGCGTGCCGACATTGGTCGGCATCGTCAGCTGGGGCGCGGGCTGCACGCTGAGGCGCTACCCGGGCGTCTACGTCAATGTCACCAAGTATCGGGATTGGATCAATGGTGTCACCGGCGCACGCACGGCCGCGCAATAGTGCGCGCGGTCTCGCCGCCGCGCTGGTGGCGATGGCCGCTGTCGCGGCGGCGCCGGCGCATGCGCAGTACGAACAGCAGTTCGGTCCGCGCCTGATCTATCCGCCGGTGGTCGTCCAATCGAACCACAGCAACACGACGCTGGCGATGCGCGATGCGATTCAGAGTATTGCCATCGGCACGCGCCTCCTTGCGGTGAAGCCGCGTATCATGGGCGGCGAGCTGGCGCCGGCCGGCGTCGACCCGTGGGCCGCGTCGGTCGGCCTGAAAGGCGTCGAGCCGCGCGCCGGCCATTTCTGCGGCGGCACGTTCATTGCGCCCAACTGGGTGCTGACCGCCGCGCATTGCATCAATGCCGACTCGGCGCCTCAGATTCAGGTGTATGGCGGCAGCAACAATCTGGAGACTGGCGGAACGGTCTACGCAGTGGACCGCGTTGTCATCCATGAAAAATTCGACGACGACTCGCTGGAGAACGACGTTGCCCTGCTGCATCTCGCCACGCCGTTCAAGGGCAGAACGATGCCTTTGCTGACGCCAGCCAATGTCGAGCGGCTGGCGCCGACTGGCGCCATCGGCACCGTCGTCGGCTGGGGTCTGACTTCAGAAGGCACCGAGGTGCAGAACGCGTTACGGCGTCTTTCGACGCAGATCTTCAGCAACCAGACCTGCAATGGCATCGCCTCTTATGCCGGTGTCATCAAGGACGGCATGATGTGCGCCGGCTTTCCCGAGGGCGGCAAGGACTCGTGCCAGGGCGACGGCGGGGCGCCGCTGATGGTCGGCGACGGGCAGGGCAGCTATGTGCAGGCCGGTATCGTCAGCTGGGGCGAGGGCTGCGTCCGGCCCAACAAGTTCGGTGTCTATACCCGCGTCGCTTCGGTGTATCCGTGGATTCAGGATCGCCTCGCCGGCAAGCCGCAGCCGCCGCGGCAAATCAAGCCGCAGGTGGCGCAGACGCCCGCCTTGCCGCTGACGGCGCCGACGGTGCCGCGCCTCGGCGCCGTGATGCCCGTTCAGACGCAAACGCGTTCGGCTCTCATGCCTGTCGCGCCGCCGCAGCCGCTGCAACTCGGGCCGCGCTCGCTCTATCCGCAGACCGCCGCCGCGGAGGACGGCACGCCGATCGTGATGCGCGACGCGCTGCAATATCTGCAAAACAAGACGCGCGTGTTGGCGGTGCAGCCGCGCATCATGGGTGGCGAGCCCGCGCCGGCCAACGCCTATCCGTTCATGGCCTCGATCAGCGTGCGCCGGTCCAATCCGCGCGACGGCCACTTCTGCGGCGGCTCGTTCATCGCGCCGGATTGGGTGCTGACGGCCGCGCATTGCGCCAAGCCCGAAACGGCGTCGAACATTCAGGTCTATGGCGGCAGCAACCTGCTGTCGTCCGGCGGCCGGCTCTATCCGGTGGACCGCATCGTCGTGCACGAGAAGTACGACGAGGCCACGCAGGAGAACGACATCGCGTTGCTGCATCTGGCGCAGCGCGCCACCATCGCACCGGTGCGGCTGCTCACCGCCGCCGAGGCGGAGCGTCTTGCCGGCCCCGGGCGGAACGCGACGGCGATCGGCTGGGGCCTGACCGGCGACGGCGGTGATGTGCAGAACGTGTTGCGCCGTGTCGGCGTCGAGATCGTGTCGAACGAGACCTGCAACGCGCCGGGCGCCTATGGCGGCAGTATTACCGAGGGAATGTTGTGTGCTGGCTTTCGCGCCGGCGGCAAGGATTCCTGCCAGGGCGACTCCGGTGGGCCGCTGGTGGTCAACAACGGCACCGGTTTCTATCAGGCCGGCGTCGTGAGCTGGGGCGAGGGCTGCGGCCAGCCGAACAAATACGGCGTCTATACGCGCGTCTCGGCCTATCAGCCTTGGATCGCCGATCGCCTCGCCGGCAAGCCTGTCGCTGCTGCGCCGCCTGCGCCCTCTGCGGTTCGTTCGATCGCGCCGCCGACGGGCAGCAATCCCGCCGCGCCGCGGCGCAACGGCGTCGCCAGCAACAGCCGCGCCGAGGCGCCGCCGCCGAAGAAGGTGAACAAGAAGGTGGAGGCCAAGATTACGGCGACGAAGCCTGTGCGCCGTTCGCCCACGCCGTGAATTGCATATTCTCTTGTCATGCCCGCGCAAGCGGGCATCCAGTACGCTGTGCCCTGTCGATAGGCTGCGGCGTACTGGATCCCGGGTCTCGCTTCACTCGCCCGGGATGACAGGCGCTGTGCCGGATGACGGGCGCGGTGTTCCTTCCCCAAAGTGGGCCGCTAGCGTCGCTTCGCGAGCGCCGGATCGTTGGCGTCGAGGATGCGGATGTTGTTGATCACGGTCGGATTGCCGGGATCGAGGCGCAACGCCTTGCGCAGCTTGGCGCGCGCGGTGCGGAAGTCGCTGCGCAGCATGTAGGACTGGCTTTGGTTGTTGAGGATCTGCTCCGTCTCGCCCGCAATGTTGATGGCGGCCGCGTAGGCGCGGTCGGCGAGCTCGAAACGGCGGATGTGATCGTAGGCGCCGGCGAGCCCGATCCACGCTTCGACATTGCTCGGGTCTTTCTCCACAGTGGCGCGGAAGTAGCGCTCGGCGAGACCGTATTCGCCGCGCTTGAAGTGCTGCAGGCCGAGGCGGAAAGTCTCCGTGGGCAACACGTTCGTGAAATCGATCGGCTCGGCCACTGGCGGCGGCGATGGCTCGATCTCGAGCGGCGTTTCGGGCGTGATGAATTCGGGGCCCGTGGTCTGGCAGCCGGCGAGCGCAAGCGCGACGACGAGCGCAGCGACGCCGCGCTTGAATGGTGACCGTGTTCGCGCCCTCATATCGTCCTGCGACGTCCGCCCCCTGAACCCCGATCAGCGCCCTGTCGTCGTGCTCGCGGCCGCGCCGGCGCCGCCGCCCGGGTTGGCGTTGCTGCTGGAGAAGCCGCTGGTGCTGATCTCGATCGGCAGGATCGGTTGCGGCGCGAGCGGCAGGCGGCGGATGTCGCGGTAGCGTTCGATCGCGCCGACCATGCGCTCGCCGTTGGCGGGAATGCGCCGGTTGCCGACGTATCGCGGCCACGGGTCGATGACATGGGTGGCCGCGTTCACGTCCTTCGCATCGCCGGCGCCGGCGAAGATCTTGTCCGAGCGCTGCAGATAAGGCGCGGCGAAATCGTAGTGGAAGACGTCACCGGCTTGCGCGCCCGCGCTCAAGCCGAGGGCGAGGCCGACACCGAGCATCCCTATCGCTGACCTGCGCATGGTTGTCCTCACTTGGCGGTCCTCACTTGGCATCCCCCGGCATGATGTAGCCGGACGGACCACGGAACGAGGCGCCGACCGCGATCGGCTCCGGCTGCTTCTTGCGCACCTCGCTCTGGCCGAGCAGGAACAGGTCGACATCGTTGCCGCTCAGGCTGCCGTCCATCGGCGTCGCGAGCCGTTGCCCGGGCGCCGCGGGCTGCACCAGTTGCGGCGTGACGATGACGACGAGGTCGGTCTCGTTCTGCTGGTAGGAGGTCGAGCGGAACAGCGCGCCGAGCACCGGCACAGAACCGGCCCACGGCACCTGCGCCAGGTTGCGCAGGCCTTCGTTCTGCAGCAGGCCGGCGATGGCGAAGCTCTGGCCGTCGCGCAATTCGATGGTCGTGCGCGCTTCGCGCTTGGTCAGCGCCGGGATGCGGAAGCCCGAGACGATCACGGCGTTGTTGTAGTCGAGCTCGCTGACCGACGGGGTGAGCCGCAGGTTGATGATGCCGGCGGTCGTGACGGTCGGCATGAAGGTGAGTTGCACGCCGAACGGCTTGTATTCGACGGTGATGAGTGGCGTCGAACCGGCCGAAGGCTGCACCACCGGGATCGGCACTTCGCCGCCGGCGAGGAACGCCGCGGTGTCGCCGGACAGCGCCACGAGGTCCGGCTCGGCGAGACGGCGGATGAGGCCCTTCTCCTCCATGGCGGAGATCATCAGGTCGACGCGGGCGCTGTTGGAGTTGACGAGATTGGCCAGCGCGACGCCGAAGGGCGCGGCGCTCGTGCCGCTGGCGAAGGTGCTCAACGCCTGGAACAGCGGGATGCCGCCGGGCGTCGCGGCCGGGCTCTGCCCGACCTGGCTCGGCACGCCGAGGCCTGTGTTGAAGCCGCGGTTGCCGGCGCCGTTGGCGACGTACCAGTTGACGCCGAGGTCGCGTTCGGCGGTGCGGGTGATCTCGAGGAAACGCACCTTCAGCATCACCTGCTGCGAGGCCGCCACGCGCATCGCATTGACGACGGCAAGATTGGGCGTGGTGGCGCGCGCGATCTGCATGGCGCGGTCGGCGCTGAGCGCATCGCGCGCTTCGCCGGTCAACACGATCTGGCCGTTCGACGAGGCGACGCGGATGCCGCCGGTGCCGGTCGAGTTGCGGATCTGCGCGGCGAGCGCTTCCGTGTCGACCGTCACTTCGATGTCCAGCACGGCCATCAGCCGCTTGTCGGCGTCGAACGCCGAGATGTTGGTGGTGCCGATCTTCTTGGCCTGGATGTAGATGACCCTGTCCGAAAGCGCGAGCACATCGGCGATTTCCGGCGAGCCGATCACCGTCTGCGCGAAGGGCTGCTCGAAGCGGATGGTGCGGGATTTGTTTTGCGGCACGGCCACGTGGCGCGTGACGGCTTCCTCGACGGTGATGAGCGCGGACCCCTGAGCGCGGCCGCGCGGCGCCACCGTCTCGGCCGCTTGCGTGCTGGCCGTCAGAGCCAGGACGGCGGCAAGCCGAACACCCCCGCGAACGATACGACGCGACACACCAAACATGCCCCGCTCCCCCAAACGCAACGAAGCGAGATGAACGCCATTCCTTAGACCGTGTCGGTTCGCGCTTTCGCGGTTTCTGCCGCGTGTGACAATCGGCCACCGTCGACGTGGAGCTCGCTTACTCCGCTTCCGTATCTCCCCTTGGAAACGTCGACGGCGATTATTCAGGCGGATGCGCGGGATGCGCTAGCACAGACATACTACCGGCGACATTTTTTCCATTGCTCCACACTTTTTACCGGCGGTTGTGCGTGGCGCGGCGGCGCCGTTTCGGCCGCGGCGGATGGAGCGTTTGACGGAGGTCAATCGCGCGGTTGCGGCAATGGCGCATAAGCGTCTGCATCGGTTTACGGAATCGGAGCTGAGCGCGGGCGATGCGGCGTCTGTGGCCTACCGTGTGGCGCGGTATCGGCCGTCGCGAGGACGGCAGCGTGGCGATTCAACTGGCGCTCGCCGCGACGGTCATCCTCGGCATGGTGGCGCTCGGTGTCGAGATCACCTTCGTGATCTACAAGCATCGCCAGATGCAGGCCGCGGCCGATGCGGCGGCTTTCAGCGCGGCGGTGGCCAAACAGGCCGGCTATCCGGCCGATTTCGGCCTGGAAGCGCGTGCCGCCACCGCCGAGGTCGGCTATGTCAACGGCGTCGGCGGCGTCAACGTTACCGTCAACAACCCGCCCCTCACCGGCAATTATACGACCAACACCAATGCGGTCGAAGTTGTCGTCAGCCAATCGCAAACCTTGAGTCTCGTCAGCCTGTTTCAAAACGGCTTGTTCAGTGTCGGCGCGCGGGCGGTGGCGATACCGGGCGACAGTGGTCAGTTCTGCGTCCTTGGCCTCGATACTTCAGCATCGGCCACGGTGCGCATTCTCAACAACGGCGTGGTGGCGAGCAAAACCTGCGGCGTTGCCGTCAATTCGCGTAGCAGCACAGCGCTGATCTTGGACAACAACGCAGCGATCTATGGGCCCGTGTCGGTGGTCGGACGCTACTCGGTCGCGAACAACGCTCATCTCTATTACCAGACGTCGCCGTATCCGAAGTCCGGCGCCTCGGCCGTCAGTGATCCATATGCGTCGCTGACGCTCAGCGCCTCCGGCGCCACGTCGAGGACGCAGCCGACCGGCTGCACCACCTGCAATCTGCAGCCCGGTCGCTACAGCAGCGGTCTCAATTACACCAACGGAGGTACACTCAATTTCGCAGCCGGCGTTTACTACATCGACAGCCGTCTCAATCTCAGCAACAGCGTTACCGTGAATGCGACGTCCGGCGTTACCATCGTGGTCAACGGCAATTATGCGATCAATATAGGCAACAACGTCACCTTGAACCTCGCCGCGCCCACCACCGGCGCGACCGCTGGCGTTGCGTTTGCAAGCATTCGCACCGCATCGTCATCGGTGACGCAGACTTTCAGCAACAATGCGATCATCAATCTCACGGGCGCGATTTATTTTCCGAACCAGACGTTGCTGCTCAGCAACAACGCGACGATCAACACGCCAGTCTGCGGCCAGTTGATCGCGCGCATCGTGCAACTGCAGAACAACGCCAATCTCAAGAATGTTTGCGGCGGTACCGGTGCCGTGCAGATGACCGCCGGCGGCGCCGTGCAATTGGTCGAATAGGGAGGGCGCATGCGCGGTATCAGGCGCGGCATTGCCGGCCCGACGCGGGGCCAACGCGGCACGGCCGCGTTGGAGTTCGGTCTTGCTATTCCTTTCCTGCTAACGGTGCTCATGGGCGCGGTGGAACTGGGCTTTGCGATCTACGAGGGCATGCAGGTCTACGTCGCCGCGGAGGCTGGCGCGCTTTATGCCGGGCAGAACGGGTGGAGTTCGGCCGGCATCTCGACGGCTGTGACCAATGCGACCGCGACCACCGGCCTTACGGCAACGCCGGCGCCGACCCAGTTCTGGGGTTGTCCGAGCGAAGGTGGCATCACCACTGTGGCGTCGAGCAGCACGAAGTGCGGCAATGGCAACTCGCCAGGGCTCTACGTCCAGGTCAATGCGTCCCTCGGTCACTCGACCATCCTGCCGTATCCCGGCCTGTCATTGCCGACGACGTTCACCGCCACCTCAGTCATCCGGTTGAATTGATCATGAGGATCGGACACCGCAGGCCGTGGTTCCGAGCCCAGCGGGGGGCAGCGGCGATCGAATACGGGCTAATCCTACCCATGTTGCTGCTTTTCATTATCGGCATCATCGATGTCAGCCGTCTGCTGTGGAACTACACCACGCTCAACCGTGCCGTCGAAGCTGCAGCACGTTGTGGCGCGATCAACACCATCGACTGCGGCACCACGGCACAGATTCAGGCGCGTGCGGTTGCCGAAGCGTGGGGCATGAATGTCGCGACGTCGGCCTTCACCGTCACTACGTCGGCCTGTGGCGTTCAGGTCGTCGGCACCTACGACTTCGTGTTCGCGATACCGGCGCTGGTGGGAGCGACCCCATTGGGAACGCTCACGTTGAGTGCGACCAGCTGCTATCCGATCAATCCGGTCGGAGGTTGAGCCGCGGTAAATGCGGCAGCGGGTGTGGCGGTGGCAGGCAGGACGAACACCGTCATCGATGCATAAAAACATCGATCAGACGCAACGCCGCGGGGCCGCCGACGATCAGGAAGATGGTTGGCATCAGAAACACGATGACCGGCAAAGTCAGATAGGCCGGCAGGCGGTTGGCGCGCTCCTCGAGCTCGATCAGCGAATCGTTGCGCAACTCGGCGGATGTCACGCGCAAAGCCTGCACCAGTGGCGTGCCGTAGCGCAGCGTCTGTGCCAGAGTGGTGACCACCGAGCGCACGCTCGGGACATCGACGCGCTCGGCAAGGTTGGCCAGCGCCTGATCGCGGCTCGGTAGGATGCGCAGGTCGGCGAGCGTTAGATTGAGTTCGTCGGCAAGCGCGGGCTGCGAGCGCTTGAGCTCGGTGACGACGCGGTCGAGGCCATCCTCGAGCGACAAGCCGGCTTCAACGCAAACGACCAGCAATTCGAGCGCATCCGGCAGGCCGGAGCGGACCGCCTTGGTGCGCTGCTTGAGCCGGTAGCTGACGATCGTCATCGGTAGGAACCAGCCGCCGATGGCCACCATCGCGGCGAGCAGGACCGGCAGCAATGGCGTGTTGGCGAAGGCGCCGAAGCCGCGCAGCCAGAGGAAGGTGCCGATCCCGAGCACGGCGACGACGACGAGCCGCATCATAGTAAAGGCGGTCAAAGCCCGTGCCGGCGATAGGCCGAGGCCGGAGAACATGCGGCCGACCTCGCGCTGCGAGGCCGCGGAGAGGGCGCCTTCCGGCAGTCGGAATAAGGACTCGGCGGTGCCGGTCGGGGCGCCGCGCCGCGTAAACTTGGTCCCGCGTGGCTCGACCATGGCGACGCGGCGCGCCAAGGCTTCGTCGCGCGTTCGCAGCGCCGACGCGATGAGCAGCGCGCCGCCGGCCGCCAGGGCCAGCGCCGCCAGCAGGGCTGGCAGCGTCGATACCAAATTTGAGAAGAGCGCTGACATCACACGACTCTCATAATTGCGTCACGCTGCGCATCATTTGCCGCATCGTCAGTCCGCCGAAGGCAAGGCCTGCGGCCGCCAAGGCCAGAATGATATGACCGCGCGGATCGCTGAACAGCGGTGAGAGATAGCCGGGCTGGATGATAAGGAGTGCGCCGACGATGAGGAAAGGCAATGCCGCCAGCACATAGGCGGAGACACGGATCTCGGCGGTGGTGGCGCGCGCCTTCAAGCGCACCGCGCGGCGGCGGCGGATAATGTCGGCAAGCACTTCCAACGTCGCGGCGAGGTTGCCGCCGGTGAGGTGCTGCATCACGATGGCCATCGTAAAGAAGCGGAAGTCGGCGAGACCGATCTGCCGGCTGCTCGCATCCAGCGCAACTTCGAGCGGGGTGCCGATCTCGATCTGGTTGGAGATGGTCGCGAATACGGTGTTGACCGGCGCCGGCGATTCTTGGCTGACCGCGCGGACGGCGGTGGTGATCGGTAGGCCAGCCCGCAGCATGCGGGCGATGGCGACGACGGCATCCGGGAACAGATCGGTAAACTGCTGGTCGGCTTGCTTTTGCTGGCGCAGCAGTATGACGCGCGGCAGCACAAAGGCGGCGACCAGCACCAACGGCACAACCAGCCACAGCGGCCAGTGGAAACCAGCATAAGCGATCAACAGGACCACGCCGCCGGCGATCGCTGCCATTATCAGAAGGCGGGCGCCGCTGGCCTTCATGCCCCATATCGGCCGGCTGCCGACGAAGGCGCGGCGCATCCGCGTGTCGAATCGCGGCGATCGTGCCGCGCGCAGCAGGTCCATTCGTTGCGGGGCTGCGCCGGTTGCGGCTGCAGCGAGACCGACGCGGCGCTCGAGCTCGAGCCGTTCGCGCCGACTGAGGATCAGCGCCGCCACCAGTGCTGCGCCGCTGACGACGAACAGCAGGACCATGGCGAGCGCGAACACGAGCATGGTCAGCTCGCTTCCGGTTCGGGCAGGCCGAGCGTCTGGAGAAACGCTGCGCCGAGGCCGAAGTAATCGAGCCGCGGCAGGAAGCGCGGCCGCACGCGCGTCGGTTCGAAGCTGCCGCGCAACGTGCCGTCGATGTTCTCGCCCTGGTATTTGTAGGTGAACAGCGTGCCGAGGGAGATGATGTCTTCCTCCATGCCGGCGATCTGCAGCACTTCGGTCACGCGGCGCACGCCGTCGCGCATGCGCTCGGTGTGGATCACGACGTCGATCGCGCTGGCGATCTGCGCCCGGATCGCGCGCATCGGGATGGCGATGTTGGCCATCAGAACCATATTCTCGATGCGGGCCAGCGCGTCGCGAGCCGAATTGGAGTGGATCGTGGACATCGAGCCGTTATGGCCGGTGTTCATGGCCTGCATCATGTCGAAGGCCTCGGAGCCGCGGACTTCGCCGACGATGATGCGGTCGGGCCGCATCCGCAACGCGTTGCGCACCAGGTCGCGCTGCGAGACTTGGCCACGGCCTTCGACATTGGGCGGGCGCGTCTCGAGTTGGATAACGTGCGGCTGCTGCAATTGCAGCTCGGCGGCGTCTTCAATAGTGATGATGCGCTCGCCGGGATCGATCACGCGCGAGAGCGCGTTCATCAGCGTGGTCTTGCCCGAACCGGTGCCGCCCGAAATGAGGATGTTGAGGCGGCAATGCGCCATGATTTCCAGCGCGTGGGCAAGCTCACCGGACATGGTGCCGATCTGAACGAATTTGGCGAGGTCCATCATCGTCCTCGAAAACTTGCGGATCGAGATGCAAGGTCCCTTCAGGCTCAGCGGCGGGATAATGACGTTGACGCGGCTGCCGTCGGCAAGACGCGCGTCGAGCATCGGGCTCGACTCGTCGACGCGGCGACCGACCGAGGAGGCGATACGTTGCGCGACGTGCAACACGTGTGCGTCGTTGCGGAATTGCAGCGAGGTGAGGTCGAGCTTGCCGCGCCGCTCGACATAGGTCATGCGCGGCCCGTTGACGAGGATGTCGGTGACGGTCGGATCGCGCAGCAGCGGTTCGAGCGCGCCGAGGCCGATCATCTCGTCGACGATCGAGGCGGCGAGAGCGTGTTGTTCGATCTGGTTGAGCAACAGCCGTTGCTCGTTGGCGATCGTCGCCACCAGTTCGTCGACGCGCAAGGTCAAGTCGGCCTTGCCGAGCCGCACGGCGACGGCCGGTTCGATGCGCTGGAAGACCTGGTCGCGGATGAGGTCTCCCGCCGACGTCGGGCGAGCGGCTTCCTCGGGCGCGACCTCGGCCGCGGCCGTCAGCGGTGGCGGCGGCGCCGGAGCCTCCGATTTCTGGTCGGACTTTCTGCCGAACTGGAACATGGCTAACCGAACAGGCGGCGCAACAGCGGTCGCGACGGCGCGACTTGTTCGCCGGATAGATGACGCAGCAAGGGTGCGAGGCCGCGCTTGAGCGCCATGCTCTGCTGCGCGCCTTTGATGCCGAGCATGTTGGCGGTGCTGATCTCCTTGTCGTAGGGGATGACGATGTCGGCGGGCCGTCCCGCCGCGCGCGCGAACTCGGCGTCGGGCAGGCTGCCGGGGGCGCCGTGCTGGTTGAGGACGTGGACCGTCGAGCGGTCGGGTGTGTTCGGTCCGATCCATTCGCGCCAGCGCGCCATGTCGCGCGCGCATGCGAGCGAGGCGTTGCTCACCAGCACGCAGGTGCTCGGCATCTGCAGGGCCGGTAAGAGCAGCGCCGCCACGGTGGGCGGCAGATCGATGAATATGAAGCGATAGCGGTTGAGCAGCTTGTCGAGCAGGGAGCGGAAGGCGGCCTCCTGCACATCGACCGGATCGGCGATGGATTCCAGCGAGGCGAGGAGGTCGATGCGGTGGTCGATGTGGATCGCCGCGCGTTCGAGAAACAGCTTGTCGACGCGTTCGGGGTGTTCGAGCGCTTCGCGCAAGGCGTGGCTTGGCGATACGTCGAGCTGCAGCGCCGCGTCGCCACCTTGCATGTCGAGGTCGACCAGCATGACCCAGCGCTGCCGCGCTTCGGCGAGATACCAAGCGGTGTTGACGGCGATGGTTGTGGCGCCGACGCCGCCGCGGACGCCGAGCACGAACACCACCTTCCCGGTGCGCGCCGGCGCCTGCGCTTCCAAATTGCCGGTGAGCACGGCGCTGCAGGCGCGCGTCACCAGCGTGCCGACCACCGGTTTGAAGAAGTACTCGAAGACGCCGGCCTGCTTGAGTTCGCGATAAAGCACGATGTCGTTGCGGTCGCCGACGACGATCACGCCGGTGTTCGGCTCGCACACCTCGGCCAGCGCATCGATCGCATCGGCCGGATTGTCCAGGCCGCTGACATCGACGATGAGGAGGCGCGGCGAAGGTTGGCGCGACAGGCGTTCGGTCGCGGACACGGCGTTGCCGGAGACGAACTCGGCATCCGCGACACCGAGGCTGCCGAGCGCCTGGCGGATGGTGGCCGCCGTCTCCGTGTCCGGAACGAAGACCTGCACGGTCGTGGCGCCTGGGCGAGCGGCTGTGGTGGGAATGGTGAGTGTGTCGGTCATGGCATACCCTGATCGGGCGGGGGACGGCGGACGGCGCTTTCGACACCGGCGGTGGCGGCGCCCGGCGGCTTGCGTCGCGTGAGTTCATTGAGGGCGGGCGACACGTCGGCCGCCCAGGTCGGCGCGGCTTCGCGCCTGGCAACTGCGACGGGTGGCGATGGTGCGATCTCAAGCGAGCGCACGGATAGCTGCAGGCGGCCGAGCTGCGCCGCGACGATCAGGCGCTCCGCCTCTTTCTCGGTGACTTCGAACGTCACGGTCCGTGGCAAACGCGGCTCGGTGGCGGCAAGGCCCCGCGCCGGGGCAGTCGCCGGTTGGCCCGGGCCGGACAGGGCCTGGTCGATGGCAATGACGCGCACATCGCGCAACACCGTCTCCGCGACCGAACGCACATTGGGATCGGCGGCGGTATCGGCAAAGGTCTGAGTGAGGATCACGTCGACCTGATCGCCGGGCAGAATAAGGCCGGCCGCGCTCTGCGGCGCATCGACCGCGATCGACACCGCGCGCATGCCGGGCTTAAGCGCGGCGGCGAGGAATTGGCGCTCGTTCGGCCGCACCAGTTCGGAGGCGATCAGCGGCTCGTCTGCAGCGAAGTCGCGGCGCGCGATCGCGCCGGCGAAGTCAGCTTCGGCTACTTGGCCGCGCAGGAGGTTGCCGGGATGGATGTCACCGGCGGCCGTTTCGCGCCACCGCATATCCTCTCGGCGTAGCAAGGTACCGGCAGCGACGGCATGCGTGGCGACGAGCACGGCTTGACGCGGCGGAGGCCCTTCAGGCGGCGGCGCGGTACCGATCTGGCCCATCCAAAGAATGGACAGAGCCAGCCCGCCGACGAGCGACAGCACGCCTAGGGCGAGCAGGATGTTACGGAAAGACATCGCTGAATCTCGCTGATGTAATAAGCGACCGCCCCGCCCAGGATTGCGACGGCGTATGGAACGGATTGGCCGGTGGCGATGCGGGCGCGCTCGTTACGTCGCCAGCGGGCCAAAGCGGTGGTGCCGGTGGTGGCGTTTCTCCGCTTGAGCGTATGGTATGCGATCAAGTAGCCGAGGCTGAGCACGCCGCCGGCCATGGCGATGGCAAACAGCACCACCGCGCTGCGCTCTGGGGGCGTCATCAGCGTGACGGCGGCGATCATCTTGGCGTCGCCGGCGCCGAGCACATCGTAGTGCGTCAGCACACCGAGGCCGCCAAGCAGCAGAAACGCGAACAGCAGGCTGAGCCAGAGCGCGGCCGGCCTCTCCACCGCGGCGGCGACCAGGCCGACCGCAGCGACCGCCAGCACGAGCCTGTTCGGAATGATCCGGGCGCGAACGTCCTGCACCGCGGCGACCGACAATAAGACAAGAACGATCGGCCACAACACCGCGCGGACGAGAAGAATACTCATGGTCGCCTCCTCTCCTCGTGCCGCTGTCGTGGCCCTGTAGCTCTAGTGGTCAGGTCGGCGGGGCGACCTTGCCGCCGATGTAGTTGAACAGTGCGTTCAAGTTTACGCCGAGCAACGTGATGCCGACGATGATCGCCAACGCGACCAACGATGCGATCAATCCGTACTCAATTGCCGTGACGCCGCGCTCGGATTCGATTGAGAACCAGCCGGCAACCGCCTTCGATACTTCTCGCATCGTGATCTCCGCGGTGAAAACGGGGCGACGCCGCCGCTGCGACGACGCGTCCGAACGTCATTAGGTTGGCGGCTTGACCTTGCCGCCGATATAGGTGAACAGCGCGTTCAAGTTTACGCCGAGCAACGTAATGCCGACGATGATCGCCAGCGCGACCAGCGATGCGATCAGTCCGTACTCAATTGCGGTGACGCCGCGCTCGGATTCGATTGAGAACCAGCCGGCGACCGCCTTCGATACTTTGCGCATTGGCGATCCCTCTCAGTTAAGGACAATGGATGATCAATACTGAGGGGTGCAGGAAACTGTATTGATGGATGTCAAAACTAAGCAGTAATGCGCTGTGAAATACGATATTACCTATAGATTTTCAGGTAATAGTTTTATTTTACTACTGAGTGCTGGTTCGGACAGTGGGACCGGAATTATTCGTACCGACGGAGCCCCGTCCATGCCGGCGCCGGCCGGGCCTAGTCCGGGCGCTCGTTCTGAGCGACGGTGGTGATGGTCCCGCGACGCAGAAGCGCGATCAGTTCGTCAGCTTGGCGCGGCGGGCTGAAGTAGAAGCCTTGGACGTAGCGGCAGCCGGCTTGTTTCAGCAGAGCAAGTTGAGCCGAAGATTCAACCCCCTCGGCTATAACGTCGATGCCGAGCTCTCGTGCAAGGCTGATCGCCGCGCGCACGATGGCGAGGTCGCCAGACTCAGTCGCGATATTTCGGATGAACTCTTGCGCAATCTTGATCTGGCTGACGCGGTAAGCCCGCAGATAGCCAAGCGACGAATAACCGGTGCCGAAATCGTCGATCGCGATGGCAATGCCGAGCCGGTTTAGACGGTTGATGATGTCGCGGTGCTCAGGTGTCGTGGCCATGAGAACCGACTCGGTGAGCTCGAGGGCAACGGCCGATGGATCGATGTTCCATTGCGCCAAGATATGCATGATCTCGGCGTCGAACTCCGGTGAGCCGTTCATCTGCACCGCCGAAACATTCAGCGCTATCCGCGGCGGCGAAAGCTTCTCACTTTGCCAGGCGCGAATTTGACGACAGACCTGTTCAATGACCCAGCGGCCCAATGGGACTATCGTGCCGCTTTTCTCGGCGACGGGAATGAAGTGACTGGGGAGCAGCAGACCGAGTTTTGGGTGGCGCCAACGGGCCAGGGCCTCGAGGCCGACTATGCGGTTCGTATCGATATCGACTTGCGGCTGGTAATAAAGTTCGAGCTCGCCGCGCTCGAGGCCAAGCCGCAGGTCCGCGGCCATCGTCACCCGTTCGATGACGGCGATGTCGAGCGCCTCGGAATGGAAGTGGAATTGATTGCGGCCCGCGTCCTTGGCGCGATAGAGCGCGACGTCCGCGTGTTTGATCATTTCTTCGGGCCCGACGATGGAGCGGTCGAAGAAAGCGATGCCGATACTCGCTGTGACCTCAACCTGCGTGCCGAGATCGTAGGGTGGTTGTGCAAGTTCCCGCAGAACGCGAGAGGCCAGGGCGCCTGCGTCCGAGGGGTCGGCGATGTCCAGTTGCAATACACCGAACTCATCGCCGCCGAGGCGTGCCACGATATCGCCCGTACGAACCGCGCCCTGCAGGCGCACGGCGACCATCTTCAAGAGCGCGTCGCCCTTGCTATGGCCCAGCACGTCGTTGACGTCCTTGAAGTGATCGAGATCGATATAGAGAATGGAGAATGGCTTGGCACCGCGTTTGGCCGCGGCGAAAGCATGACGCACTTCGTCGAGGAAGGCTGTGCGGTTGGGCAGGCCCGTAAGCTGGTCGGTCGACCTGAAGTGCACGATGTAAGAATCGGTCGCCTTTCGTCGGTCGATGTCGATCGCGAGTCCTTCGATCTCGGTGACGAGGCCGTTTATGTCGCGAACGGCGGACATGCGGACTTCGAACCACAGATATCGGCCGTCGCTTGCGCGTAAGCGCAGATCGGCTGTGGCGCTGGTCGTCGGCCCCGTCGCGATGCGGTCCATGTTGGCCAGCGCGCGGGGCCGGTCTTCGGGGTGCGTGAGCTCGAGATAGCGCTGTGGCGATTCCAGAAATTCTTCGACGCTGTATCCGTAATGCGTGATGTTCGGGGAGACGTAGCTGATCGCGTACGGCTTCTGGGCCGAGATACGAAACAGGATCGTGGCGCTGTTGTCGATGACGCGAGCGGCATCGGCAAGTTCTTTGACGGTTCGCGCGCGGACGACCGCGGCGCCGACAAGCGTACCGAACAGCTCGCATGCCTCGCTTTCGATTGTTGACCAAGGTCGGTTATCGCGCGGTCGGTCGATTTCGACTTCGCCCCACCACTTATCGTCGACGAAGACCGGTATGAGGACCGCCGGGCCCGCTCTCTCGTGCGCCGGTCCTTGGCGGGCGCCGTCAAACGCATCGCTCTCGATGGCGATCGTCTCGCCCTGGGCTAGTCGTGCCGATACGCCCGCCAATGTGGTGTCGAGCCGGGGCAGCACGCAGACGATTTCATCGTGAGTTAGGTCGCTGGCACGCCAGACATAGCGACGTTCCGGCTTGAGACGATCGTTCTCGCCAGCGATATTCTGAAACAGGGTGATCTGGCTGGCCCGCAAAGCGTCGCCGAACAACGTGCATATGGATGGGATAACCGGCTCAGTGGAGGACCGCGTCAGTACCATCAGGCATTGTTTGATCGCTGCTTGAATCGTGTTGGCATCACGACAGGGAGTGCCAGGGCCTTGGTTATGCGCTGCGCTGCCCCGGTTTGTCAGGCGAGGAGGATCACCATTCCCTGCATCGTCGTTGCTCATACGTGCCGGCCGGGTCCAACGATGGCGAAGGGGCTGACTGAAGGTAGTCTCGCCGGCCACAGCGCCACGCAGGACGATAGCGCTAAGCCAATGCCAGTATCGATCAATCGCCCAAATGCCCCTTGACGGGCGTCAAATACCGTAGCGCACCTCCCCGCATAAAAGCTATTGGCGGGCGAATGGCCGTATACTGGCAATATTCTACCTGGACGGGTTTGTCGGTGGGCGAATGTTGTCACGTCCCTGGACGAATTTTCGACGTCCTAATTTTATATTTGTACAAACAATTCAAAAACTTGAAAAATACTGTCAGACCTTGGCTGGCACTAATAAACGCGAATTTTACCGCAACCTATAAGCGAGTTGTGTTATCTTACTTATGTGAATTTTTGAATGGGTTCACAGTGGGAAACGCCACGCCATGATGGAAAAGCACTCAGAAAAGAAGGGTGAACACCGCGAGGTGGGATCCCACATTGAGCAGGGCGGGCTTCAGAACACCGGAAATGGGGGCTATCTGAGGTCGCGCGTATTGAAGCGGTCGATCGTCGTGGGCCGCCATAAGACCAGCGTCAGTCTCGAAGACGTCTTCTGGAATGAACTGCGCGCCATCGCCCAAGATCTGGGCGTGCATCTCTCGCAACTGGTGGCGCGGATAGACGCGGAACGGCAGCACGGAAATCTATCGTCCGCCATCCGGCTTTTTGTCTTCGAGCAAAGCCGCAAGCGGGGCGACGGTAAGAGCCCGGCAGTGACGAGGGCGACCTGACGGGTCGCTCACGGCACCTGCGATTCCGGGCAGGCGCGCAGCGCGAGGCCCGGGATCAAGCAGTCTGTCCCCCTTCGAGAGGTTGCAGCTCGCACGCGGGCATGACAACCGTGGCGTTGTATCGACGGGCGCCTGCCTCGGCGACCGTTTTCTGGGTTCATTTGCCGGTGGCCGAACCGGACCCGAGGCGGCCGCTCCCCGGTCGTAGGCCGCTGTGCCCGGTGTTAGTCGCCGCGACAGCGACCTTTCGTCCCGGCCGTGGGGAAATGTGGACAAAATCGCGTCATCCTGCGGACATGCCTGAGGAATTTTAGGTTCCACCCATTGAACTATTTCCCCCGCTGGACATTGATAGGGCGCGCGCTGGTCTGATCGGACGTACGACACTGTGTTCATTGCTCTCGTGGCAGGGGTAACCGCCATCGCCTGGGCCTATCTTCTGATGGGCCGCGGGCGCTTTTGGACGAATCCGGTCAGGGACGACGCCGTCCCACCGCTGCCCGCGCAGTGGCCGGCGGTGGTGGTGGTTGTGCCGGCCCGCAATGAAGCCGAGCATATCGCTGCCAGCATCGGCTCCTTGGCCGGGCAAATGTACGAAGGGCGGCTCGACATCATCGTTGTCGATGACGACAGCGATGATGGCACCGGCGATCTGGCCGTTGCCGCGGGCGAAGGAGCCCGACCGGTCACCGTGATTGCCAGCCAGGGGCTGCCCGCGCAGTGGACTGGCAAGCTGTGGGCGCTCAAACAAGGCATCGCCGTCGCCGAGCAGCGCTTTCGTCCGGATTATCTGCTGCTCACCGACGCCGATATCGTGCACGCGCCCGACACGGTGGCCTGGCTGGTTGCCAAGGCGACATCCGGCGGCTATGGCCTCACCTCCTTCATGGCCAAGCTGCGTTGCGCGAGCTTGGCCGAGCGTATGCATGTCCCGGCCTTCATCTACTTCTTTCAAATGCTCTTTCCGTTCACCTGGGTGAAGCAGACGAACCGCGCCACGGCCGCGGCTGCGGGCGGCTGCGTTTTGCTCAAGGCCGGGGCGCTGCGCGACGCGGGCGGCATCGACAGCATCCGCAATGCGCTGATCGACGATTGTGCCTTGGCGGAGCGCATGAAGGCGGTTGGGCCGATCTGGCTGGGTTTGACCGAGCGCTCGCACAGCATCCGCCCGTATGAGGACTTCGACAGCGTGCGCCGCATGATCGCGCGCTCGGCCTACGCGCAGCTTCGTTTCTCGCCGCTCCTGCTCGCGGGCACCATGCTCGGCCTTGCGCTGACCTTCATGGCGCCGCCGCTTCTGGCGATATTCGCGACCGGGCTGCCGGAGTTCCTCGGCCTCCTCGCCTGGGTGGCGATGGCGTTGTCGATGCAGCCGACCTTGCGCTTCTACCGCGTATCGCCGTTGTGGGGCCTTGCGCTTCCCGTCATCGCCCTGGCCTACGCGGGTTACACGCTCGACTCGGCCTACCAACACGCACGCAAGCGCGGCGGCCAATGGAAAGGGCGCGTGCATGTCAACGCGCCGGGCGTGCAATGACCGCAAGTGCCGAACTGCGATCCGGCAAAGGCGCCGGCGACGAGAATTTTCCCGTCGCGTCCTTCATCATTCGCCCGCGCTATCGTGCGCTGATCCTCGCCTTCTATGAATTCGTGCGGGTCGCGGACGACATCGCGGATCACGCGACCCTCACCGAGCAGGAAAAGCTCGCGCGTCTCGATCGCCTCGAGGCCTCGCTCCTGGGCCAAAACGACGACGAGCCGCAGGGCGCGCATCTGCGTGACGTTCTTGCCGCGCGCGGGCTGCCGGCGGTGCATGCGCAGCATCTCCTGTGCGCCTTCCGTCAGGACGTCACCAAGTTGCGCTACGACGATTGGGACGAGCTGATCGGCTATTGCCAGTATTCGGCGATGCCCGTCGGCCGCTTCGTGCTCGATGTGCACGGGGAATCGCAGGCGACTTGGGCCGCTTCGGACGCCTTGTGCGCGGCCTTGCAGATCATCAATCACCTGCAGGACTGCGGCAAAGATTATCGCGCGCTCAACCGCGTCTATGTCCCGCTCGACGCGATGGCCGCCGGCGGCACCGATGTGAACGCGCTCGGGCAAGCGCAGGCGAGCCCGGCACTGAGGCAATGTCTGCGCGGGCTGACCACGCGCACCGCGACGCTGCTCGCGCAAAGCCGTCCGCTGGCCGGCATGGTCGGCGATGCGCGGCTCGCCATGGAGATCGCCACCATCCAGGCGCTGGCCGAACGTTTGATCGGGTTGCTGTTGACACGCGATCCGCTGAGCGAGCGGGTGCACCTCTCCAAGACGGCGATGCTGACGACCGCTCTGCGCGCGTCCGCGTCGACGCTGACGCGGCGACTCTTCTCGCGCGGCGCGCCGTCGTTTTCGCCAGTCAGTCGGTGAGTTCGCCGATGTCAGCGCCCGCACAACAAAATGAGACGGTGGCGGCGAAGGCGAGCGGCAGCTCGTTCTATCTCGCCATGCGCATTCTGCCGCGCGAGCAGCGGCAGGCGATGTACGAGATCTATTCGTTCTGCCGCGCGGTCGACGACATCGCGGATTCGGATTTGCCGCGCGCTCAGCGGCAGGAGCAGCTCGCGCAATGGCGCCGGGACATCGAGGGGCTTTATGAGGGCAAAGTTCTACCCGGCCACGAAGGGCTGACCCAGGCGATCCGCCAGTTCGGCCTGCGCCAAGAGGACTTCCTGGCTGTCATCGACGGTATGGAGATGGACGCGATCGAAGATATCCGCGCACCCGCCTTCGAGACGCTCGATACCTATTGCGATCGCGTGGCGTCCGCCGTCGGGCGGCTCTCGGTGCGCGTCTTCGGCATGGAGGAGGGCGCCGGCATCCGGCTCGCGCATCACCTCGGACGCGCTCTGCAGATGACGAATATCCTGCGCGACGTCGACGAAGATGCCGGCATGGGCCGGCTCTATTTACCCCGCGAGGCGCTTACCTCGGCCGGCATTCTGAGCGACGACCCGGCCGCGGTGCTCGCCGATCCTGCGCTAGGCAAAGCCTGCGATGTGCTTGTCGCGCGGGCGCGCCAGCATTACGCCGAAGCCGACGCGGTGATGGCGAAGGCGCCGCGCCGCGCGGTGCGGGCGCCGCGCATCATGAGCGAAGCCTATCGCCGGGTCCTCGACGACTTGGTTGCGCGCGGCTGGACATGGCCACGCAACCGTGTCCATGTCAGCCGTGCTCATCTGCTGAAGGTCGCGTTGCGACATGCATTCCTCTGACGCCGGAACGGTTCACATCATCGGCGCTGGGCTCGCGGGCCTGGCGGCCGCCGTGCGTTTGACCGAAGCCGGCCGCGCCGTGGTCGTGCACGAGGCGACCGGACATCCAGGCGGTCGCTGCCGGTCGTACTACGACCACGTCACCGACATGACGATCGACAACGGCACGCACATCCTGTTGTCGGGCAATCATGCCGCGATGGCCTATCTCAAGACGCTCGGCGCCGAACGGCTTTTGGAAGGACCGGACGAAGCGGAGTTCCCGTTCGCCGATCTGGTCAGCGGCGCGCGCTGGACGGTGCGGCTGAACAATGGGCCGCTGCCCTGGTGGATCTTTGCCAAGAGTCGCCGCGTGCCGCAGACGCGGGCGCGCGACTATCTCGCGCTTGCACGGCTGCTGTGGGCGTCGGGCGACCGGCCGCTCAATCAACTGATGACCTGCGGCGGTCCGGTTTATCAGAATCTGGTCGAACCGCTGTTGCTCGCCGCGCTCAACGTGCGGCCCCTGCACGGCTCGGGAAAGCTTGCCAGCGCGGTGGTGCGTGAAACGCTGGCGCTCGGTGGCAAGGCCTGCCGGCCGTTGATCGCGCCGGATGGCATCGGCCATGCGCTGGTGGATCCCGCCGTGCGTTGGCTCGCGGAACGCAACGTGCCGATCAAGCTGCACCATGGCTTGCATGGTCTGCTGTTCGTGGGCGATCGGATTTCCTGCCTCGACTTCGGAGTCGAACGCACGCCGCTTGGTGAGCGCGACGAGGTCATTCTCGCCGTGCCTGCTTACGCGGCCGCGAGTCTCGTGCCGGGCCTTACGACTCCGACGACGTTCTGCAGCATCGTCAACGCGCATTTCCGCGCCGACCCGCCCGCCGGCGAGCCGCGCATGATCGGCGTGGTCAACAGCACGGCGGAGTGGATTTTCGCGTTGCCCGGCCGCATTGCGGTGACGGTCAGCGACGCCGGACATCTGCTCGATCTGCCGCGCACGGAAGTCGCCGAGCGTATCTGGCGCGACGTTGCCGCGGTGATGAAGCTTCCGGCCGAGCCGCTGCCGCGCTGGCAAATCGTGCGGGAGCGTCGCGCCACTTTCGCGGCGACTCCGGAAGAAAACGCCAAACGTCCGCGCGCGGAGACCGGGTGGCGTAATCTGTTCCTCGCCGGCGATTGGACAGCCACAGGCCTGCCCGCGACGATCGAAGGCGCGATCCGTTCCGGCAACCGTGCCGCCGATCTCGTCGCGCAACATGGCGCTGCGACACGGGCCGCTGCATGATGAATGGCGATCTCGAAGCGCGCGTGGCGTCGGGCCGCGTCGATGAAGCGTTGAACCGCGCGATCACGACGGCGTGCGACACGCTGTTCGCGCAGCAACAGCCCGACGGCCATTGGCTCTACGAGCTTGAGGCCGACGCCACCATCCCGGCCGAATACATTCTGCTGCGCGCTTATCGCGGCGAGCCGGATGCGCCCGAGCTCGAGCGTAAGATCGGCAACTATCTGCGCCGTATTCAAGGGGCGCATGGCGGCTGGCCGCTGTTCCAGGATGGCGACTTCGACATGAGCGCCAGCGTGAAGGCCTACTTCGCGCTCAAGATGATCGGCGATGCGCCCGACGCGCCGCATATGAAGCGCGCGCGCGAGGCCATTCTCACCCGTGGCGGTGCGATCCACAGCAACGTATTCACGCGCATCCTGCTGTCGCTGTTCGGCGTGCTGCGGTGGCAGAGCGTGCCGACCATGCCGGTCGAAATCGTGCTGCTGCCGAGCTGGTTCCCGTTCCACTTCTCGAAGGTTTCGTACTGGGCGCGGACGGTGATGGTTCCGCTGCTGGTACTGCAGACCTTGCAGCCGCGCGCCAAGAATCCGCGCGGGATCGGTATCGACGAGCTGTTTCTGCAGCCGCCGCATTCCATCGGCCTGGCCGCCAAGGCGCCGCATCAGAACTGGGGCTGGTTCACGTTCTTCCGCGCGGTCGATATCGTTATACGCCCGCTGTCGGCGTTGTCGCCGCGGGCCTTGCGCCAGCGCGCGCTCAAGGCGGCGGATGACTTCGTCACCGAGCGTTTGAACGGCAAAGACGGCCTGGGCGCGATCTTCCCGGCGATGGCGAACGCCGTGATGATGTTCGATTTGCTGGGCGGCCCCGAGAACGAAAAGAAGGCGGCCATCGCGCGCGATTCCGTCGAGCGTTTGCTGGTCATCAATGACGATGAAGCCTATTGCCAGCCGTGTCTGTCGCCGGTGTGGGATAGCGCGCTGGCCGCGCAGGCCTTGCTCGAAGAGGGAAGCCCGAAGTCGGTCGAGAGTGCGCGCAAGGCGCTCGATTGGCTGGTGCCGCTCCAGGTGCTCGACGTCAAAGGCGATTGGATCGCGCGGCGTCCCGATCTGCGACCAGGCGGCTGGGCTTTCCAATACGCCAATCCGCATTACCCCGATCTCGACGACACCGCCGTCATTCTGATGGCCATGGATCGCGCGCGTCAGGAGGGCGTCGGCGATCGATACGATCCGGCGATCGCGCGCGGCGTCGAATGGATCAAAGGCATGCAGAGCAGCAATGGCGGCTGGGCGGCCTTCGACGTCGACAACACGTTTTCCTATCTCAACAACATTCCGTTTGCCGATCACGGCGCGCTGCTCGACCCGCCGACCGAAGACGTTGGCGCGCGCTGCGTCTCGATGCTGGCGCAGATCGGCGAGAAGGACAGCGACGCGGTCAAGCGCGGCGTCGATTATCTGCGCAGCCAACAGCTGCCCGATGGCAGCTGGTATGGCCGCTGGGGCCTCAACTACATCTACGGCACATGGTCGGTGCTGTGCGCGCTGAATGCGGCGGGCATCCCGGCAACCGACCCGGCGATGCGCAAGGCGGCGCAGTGGCTGCTCAGCATTCAGAACGCCGACGGCGGCTGGGGTGAGGACGGCACCAGCTACAAGCTCGAGTACCAGGGGCATGAACCGGCGCCGAGCACGGCCTCGCAAACGGCCTGGGCGCTGCTCGGTTTGATGGCGTGCGGCGAGGCGAGCCATGCGGCCGTGGCGAAGGGCGTCGCTTATCTCGCCCGCACGCAGAACGACGAAGGTCTGTGGGACGAAGAGCGCTATACGGGCACGGGCTTCCCGCGCGTTTTCTATCTACGCTACCACGGCTACCGGAAGTACTTCCCGCTTTGGGCCATGGCGCGTTACCGCAATATCATGAGCGGTGCGAACCAGCCCGTGCGTTACGGGATGTAACCGCCGCGCAAGCTAGGATTAGAGCGCGTGCCGCCCGGCACGGCCGAACTCCCTCTCCCCGTTGGGGAGAGGGTTGGGGTGAGGGGAATCATGACTCGCAAGCTCTTTAACCCCTCACCCGGATCGCTTCGCGATCCGACCTCTCCCATTGGGAGAGGTGAAGTGAGTTCGCGGCAACGTTCGTAAACCGACTACCGCCCCATCGCGTCGAAACGTTTGCGCTGCTCGTCGGTGAGCGAGGCCGAGAACTGGTTCAGGGCCACTTCCATTGATGTCGCCGCATAGTTGATGGCCGTGAGCCGTCCGCTTGCCGCATCGAGACGCGCCAGCGGATCGTCCGGCGTCGGCTGTGCGCAGGCGGCCATCAGATACTGGTTCATGCCGCCGGCGGTACGGCCGAGCATCTCCACCGAGGCTTTCTGTTGCGGTGTCGGACGGACGGACTGCTGGATCGGCCGCATCAGCCGCTCGTTGAGATCGGCCTGCTGCGCGCAGCCCTGGCGATTCATCGGGTTGTCGCCCGGCTTGCCCTCCGCGCGAACCTTGTCCGGCGCGACACGGAATTTCGCCTTCTGTTCGTCGGTGAGCATGTCGTAGAAATTCTTGGCCGCGCCGCGGATGACGATCGTGGCGTTCTGCACCGCCCACAGCCGTTGCACCGAGGTCTCCAGCCTATCGGCGGGAGTGGCCGCGTCGCTTGGCCGGCACGCGCCGGCGCGAACGGACTTGGCGGCGTTGGTGATCGCGGTCTGCAACTGGTCGAGTGCGCTACGTTGCGTGGCGTTCAATTCCACGGTCCGTTCGATGTCGGCCTTGGGCCAGTCCTTGCGCACGCGCGTCTCATCGCAATCGGGGTCGACCGAGGCGACGGCGCTGCCGGTCGTGGTCGGACGGCGGTCGGCACTGGCGGCGGCCGGCCCGCGTTCGGGTTGCTCGAGAACCGCAGTCACGATGTCCGAGAAACCGTGCTGGCGAAAATCCGCCTCGTATTCGTTAGGCCAGAAGGTGTAACCGATCACGTCTTCATAAGCGCCCGGCCAGGAGCGGGGGCCGACGGTACCGAGGCCGACCGCTTCCTGTTCGCTCGGCGCGCGCGAGGCGGTCCCCTCCTGCGCCGGCCGGCCAGCGCTGCGATGCCGTGCCGGCGGATGCGGCAGCGCGTGCCGCAGTGGCGCCGTGAGCCTGTTGAGCAGGGCGCGGGGATCGAAGGGGAATTGGGCCTGCGCCGTTGTCGGCAGCAATGACGATGCCGCGAGGAGGCCTGCCACCATTATTGCAGAACGCCGCATGGCTATCCGTCGGCCGTGGCCGACCTCCCTGGATGTTGTAACCCAGGGAATAACGGGTGCGGTACGGCTAGGGTTCCCGCAGGCGCCCTCGCGGCGCCATGCGGTCACATTTCCGGCATCAGCCGGCTTCGGCCATGTTCGTCGTCACGGTGTGCTTCGCCGCGGCCGGCTGGGTCGTGCGGATCTCGTCCAGCTTCGCCTGCACGTGACGCGAGAACATATATTCCGCGGGCCGGGCCTGATCGAGCCGCACATCGGGGGCCATCGGTCCTTCGGTGCGTACGCCGCGCAGCGCGACGACCGCCGCCTTCAGCGGATGCGCCACCGCGTCGCGCACGGCCGTGGCTTCGAAGCCGGAGTGGACCATGCAGTCGGCGCACTTCTCGTAGTTGCCGACGCCGTAGGAGTCCCAATTGGTCGACTCCATCAACTCCTTGTACGTCTTGGCGTAGCCTTCGCCGAGCAGGTAGCAGGGCTTCTGCCAGCCGAACACGGTGTAGGTCGGATTGCCCCACGGCGTGCAGTGATAGGTCTGGTTGCCGGCGAGGAAGTCGAGGAACAGGCCGGACTGGCTGAACGACCACTGTTTGGCGCCATTGCCGCGCTTGAAGATGTTGCGGAACAGCGTCTTGGTCTTTTCACGGTTGAGGAAGTGCTGCTGGTCCGGCGCGCGCTCATAGGCGTAGCCCGGCGACACCGTGATGCCGTCGACACCCATCGCCATGACGTCGTCGAAGAACTTCGCCATCCGCTCCGGATCGGCGTTGTTGAACAACGTGCAGTTGATGTTGCAACGGAAGCCCTTGGCCTTCGCCATTTTGATCGCGGCGACGGCGCGGTCGTAGGTGCCCTGCTGGCACACCGACTTGTCGTGATCTTCCTTGTCGCCGTCGAGATGCACCGACCAGACGAAATAGGGCGAAGGCTCGTAGTCCTTCATGCGCTTCTCCATGAGCAGCGCATTGGTGCACAGATAGACGAATTTCTTGCGGGCGATGATGCCCTTGACGATCTGCGGCAGTTCCTTGTGCAGGAGCGGCTCGCCGCCGGCGATCGAGACGACCGGCGCGCCGCAATCGTCGACCGCCTTCATGGCGGCGTCGAACGAGACGCGTTGGTTAAGGATCTCGTCCGGATAGTCGATCTTGCCGCAGCCTGCGCAAGCCAGGTTGCACCGGAACAGCGGCTCGAGCATCAACACGAGCGGATAGCGTTTGCGTCCGGCCAACTGCTGCCGGACGACGTAGCTACCCACAATCAGCTTCTGCAAAAGTGGAATGCCCAAGACTACCGTCCTTACCGATTTTGCTCGCGTTCTTGACGTCGAGAAGCTCGACGGGAACACGGAACTGCATATTTTCCTCGCGGCCCGGCAGGGTGGTCACTTCGATGGGCGGTGCGATGCGGCCCAGCGCATCGATCGCATCCATCACCATGACCTCCGGGGCCGACGCGCCCGCCGTAATACCAGCGATTTTGGCGTTTTGCACCCATTCAGGCCGAATTTCATCGCCGTTGGCAATGAGATAGGTCGGAATGCCCGCCTCCAGGCCGATTTCGCGTAACCGGTTGGAATTGGAGCTGTTTGTCGCGCCGACGACGAAGATGACGTCGACGATCTTACTCAGTTCGCGCAGGGCCATTTGGCGATTTTGTGTCGCATAGCAGATATCCTCCGTTCCCGGGCCGACCACATCGTCGAAATGCCGGTAGAGGGCGGCAATGATGTCGCGGGTGTCGTCCACGCTCAAGGTCGTCTGCGTCACATAGGCAATGGGGGTGTCGGTCGGAAGGTCCAGCTTCGCGACGTCCGCCTCGGTCTGCACAAGGAGGACCTCGCCCGGTATCTGGCCTAGGGTGCCCTCGACCTCGGGATGGCCGGCATGGCCGATGAGCACAACCGTCCGGCCTTTGCGCAGGTAATGACGGCCCTGGGTGTGCACTTTCGAGACCAGCGGGCAGGTGGCGTTGAGCACATGCAACCCGCGCTCGGCGGCCTCGGCTTCGACCGTCTTGGCGACGCCGTGCGCGCTGAATACCGTGACGCCGCCGGAGGGCACTTCGGACAGCTCTTCGACGAAGCGGGCACCGCGCGCCTTCAGCGCGTCCACAACCCATTTGTTGTGCACGATCTCGTGCCGCACATAGACCGGCGGGCCGTATTTCTCGAGCGCGCGTTCGACGATTTCAATGGCTCGGACGACGCCGGCACAGAAGCCGCGCGGTTGAGCGAGGACGATCTTCATTAGGCGTTTCCGTTGCTGCTGCCGGAGCTCTGGAGGGCCTCGGCCATCCGTCGCTTGCGTTCGGAGACGCCGCCGAATGCCGAAGAAACCGCAACATCCGCACTCCGAGCGATCATCGGCTCGCTCTTCTGGCCAAAGGCAGCGAAAACCTTGGAGACGATGCCGTTCGCATCGAGACCGGCTTTCGCATACATGGCCGGCGGGGAGTCATGATCGATGAACTCGTCCGGCAAGACCATGCTGCGCACCTTGAAGCCGGCCTGATCGAGCGCGCCGGCATCGGTGAGATACTGCAACACATAAGATCCGAAGCCGCCGATCGAACCCTCTTCAATGGTGATCAGCAGCTCATGATTCTTGGCCAGCCGGTTGAGCAGATCGTGATCCAGCGGCTTGGCGAAACGTGCATCGGCGACGGTCGTCGAAATCCCGTGCGCGGCGAGGACATCGGCCGCCTTCAGACATTCGGCGAGACGACCGCCGAGCGACACCAGCGCGACCGTGTTGCCTTCGCGGACGATGCGACCGCGACCGATCTCCAAAGGCTGACCGCGTTCGGGCAGCGGCAGACCGATGCCGTCGCCGCGCGGATACCGGAAGGCCGACGGACGGTCGTCGATCGCAGCCGCGGTCGCCACCATGTTGGCGAGCTCGACCTCGTCGGCTGCGGCCATGATGACGAAATCCGGCAGGCAGCCGAGATATGTCACATCGAACGACCCCGCATGCGTCGGGCCGTCGGCGCCGACAAGACCGGCGCGGTCGATCGCGAAGCGCACCGGCAGGCGCTGCAACGCGACGTCGTGCACGATCTGGTCATAGGCGCGCTGGAGGAATGTCGAATAAATCGCAGCGAAGGGCTTGAAGCCCTGGGTGGCGAGGCCCGCCGCGAAGGTGACCGCGTGCTGCTCGGCAATGCCGACATCGAAGGCGCGGTCGGGAAAGGCCTTGGCGAAGACATCGACCCCGGTGCCGGAAGGCATAGCCGCGGTGATCGCGACGATGCGGTCGTCCGCCTGCGCTTCCTTCACCAGATAGTCGCCGAACACCTTGGTGTAGGACGGCGCGGCTGACTTGGTCTTGTTCTGCTTGCCGGTGGCGACGTCGAATTTCACGACGCCATGATACTTGTCGTTGGACGCTTCCGCCGGTGCGTAGCCTTTGCCCTTTTGCGTGCGGACGTGCACGAGAATCGGACCAATGTCGGCTTCGCGCACGTTCTCCAGGATCGGCACGAGCTGGTTGAGATCGTGTCCGTCGACCACGCCGACGTAATAGAAGCCGAGCTCCTCGAACAGCGTGCCGCCCGTGACGAAACCGCGCGCCAGCTCTTCCGCCTTGGCGGCGCGATCCTTCAGAAACGTCGGCAAATGCTCCGCGACTTGTTTGCCGATATCGCGCAGCGACATGAAGGTCGGGCTGGACAGCAGCCGCGCGAGATAATTCGACATCGCGCCGACGGGCGGCGCGATCGACATCTCGTTGTCGTTGAGGATGACGATGAGACGGCGGCCCATGGCGCCGGCATTGTTCATGGCCTCATAGGCCATGCCGGCCGAGATCGCCCCGTCACCGATGACGGCGATGACGTTGTTGTTGGCGCCTTTGAGGTCGCGGGCCACCGCCATGCCGAGTCCGGCGGAGATCGAAGTCGACGAATGCGCGGCGCCGAAGCTATCGTACTCGCTCTCGGAGCGCTTGGTGAATCCGGACAATCCGCCGCCCTGACGGAGCGTGCGGATGCGGTCGCGCCGGCCGGTGAGGATCTTGTGCGGGTAAGCCTGATGGCCGACGTCCCAGATCAGCTTGTCGTTGGGCGTATCGAACACATAGTGCAGTGCCACCGTGAGCTCGATGACGCCGAGGCTCGCGCCCAGGTGGCCGCCGGTCACAGCCACCGCATTGATCGTCTCGGCCCTCAATTCGTCTGCAACCTGCTGGAGGTCATGTGCATTGATACGGCGCAGATCGGCAGGACTCTTAAGAGAGTCGAGCGTGGGGCGAGGTTGGGTTACATCGAAGATCCCGGTGGGTACGGTCATTCAGGGGCCACCTCGAAAATAGCGCTGTGGGAGAAATGATTGACCCTGAACAACGCCTACACTGGCTCCTCAGGGAGCCGTCGCGATTGCCTCAAAAAGGGCTTTCGAGCAGGGATAATTATGGGCAGTCGCAAAGGTTCCCGTCCACTGCTCATTTCTGGTGCTGTTTTACCCCTCCGGCTCCTCGGCAATTTAGAAGAAGGCACGTTTAATGCTCGTTTCCACGGTTCGCGGCTTGGTCGGTCTTTGCACGCGATTTTCCTGGTTTGTCATTGCTTTAGGCGTGCTCGCCGCGATCGGCAGCGGGGTCTATACGGCCAAGCATTTCGCCATCAATACCAATATCGATACGTTGATCTCACCAACGCTTGACTGGCGTCAGCGCGAGGCCGCGTTCGAACGCGACTTTCCCGGGCATTTCCAGTCGACTTTGATCGTGATCGATGCGCCGACGCCCGAACTTGCGAGCGCGGCGGCGGGGCTGCTCGCGCAAAAGCTGAGCGAGCAGCCGAAGCTGTTTGAATCCGTCGACAACCTCAGCGGTAACGAATTTTTCGCCCGTAACGGTCTGCTGTTTCAGCCCACCAATGACGTCGAGCAATTGACCGATGGCATGTCGCGCGCGGCGCCGCTGATCGGCACGCTGGCCCGCGATCCCAGCCTGCGCGGTCTCACGCGCGCGCTGTCGTTCGGCTTGGCTGCGGTGCAACAGGGCATGTCGAAGCTGGACGACATGGTCCGGCCGATGTCGATGGCGTCGGACACGCTCGACAATGTGTTGGCGGGGAAGCCCGCCGTGTTCTCCTGGCAGGAATTGCTCAGCGGCCATAAGCCGACGGTCAGCGAAACGCGGCGTTTCATCGAGGTCCGGCCGGTGCTCGATTTTTCCGCGCTGGAGCCGGGCAAAGTCTCGAGCGATGCGATCCGCAAGGCGGCGGCCGATCTTGATCTTTCCGGCAAGTACCAGGCGCGCGTGCGCCTGACGGGGCAGATCCCGATGGGCGACGAAGAGTTCGCCACGGTGCAGGAAGGGGCATTGATCAACGGCGCTGCCACGGTCGTTGTGGTGTTGGTGATCTTGTGGCTGGCGCTGAAGTCGGGACGCATCATTCTCGCCGTCTTCGTCAACCTCGTCATCGGCCTCGCCATTACGGCTGCGCTCGGCCTGATGATGGTGGGCGCCTTGAACGTGATTTCGGTTGCCTTCGCGGTGCTTTTCGTCGGCCTTGGCGTCGATTTCGGCATTCAGTTTTCGGTGCGATATCGTTCCGAACGGCACGCCGTTCCCGACTTGCGCAAGGCGTTGAGCCTCACGGCATCCGAGGTTGCGGTGCCGCTGACCCTGGCCGCCGTCGCGGTCGCTTGCGGTTTTCTGTCGTTCTTACCGACGGCCTATCGCGGCGTCTCTGAGCTCGGCATGATCGCGGGTGCGGGCATGATGGTCGCGTATCTCACGAGCATCACCGTGTTGCCGGCCCTGCTCACGGTGCTCAATCCGCCCGGCGAGCCCGAGGAAATCGGCTATCGTGCGTTGGCGCCGGTCGACGATTTCCTCAGCCGCCACCGCGTCGGTGTCGTCGCCGGTACGATCGGTGTCGCGGTCGTCGGCGCGCCGCTCCTGTACTATCTGACCTTCGATTTCGATCCGGTACATTTGCGCAGCACGCAGACTGAATCGATCTCGACTTTGCTCGACGTCCAGAAGGATCCGAACGTCAACTTCAACTCGATCAATGTCATCGTGCCCTCGCTCGATCGCATGTCGGAAGTGGCGGATCGGCTGCGCAAGCTGCCGGAAGTGTCGCGCGTTGCCACCATCGACAGCTATGTGCCGCAGGATCAGGAGAAAAAGCTCCAACTTATCAAGGACATGGATGACCAGATCGGTTTCCTGCTGCGCGATCCAGCACCGCGCAGCGGCCCAAGCGATGCCGAGAATGTCGCCGCCTTGAATGCCAGTGCCGACCAGCTCAAGGGCATGGCCGGCGACGCCAAGGGACCCGGCGCCGATGCCGCCAGGCGGCTGGCCGCCGATCTCGTCAACCTCGCCAAGGCGGACAAGGCGACGCGGGATCGGGCGCAGGACGCATTCGTGGTGCCCCTCCAGGTGAGCCTTGCAGGCCTACGTGGCTTCCTTGGCGCGCAAGCGGTCACGCGCGCCAATTTGCCGGACGGCCTCAAGCGTCAGTGGGTGACGGCCGACGGCAAGAGCCGCGTGGAAGTCTTTCCAAGCGGCGACGCCAATGACACCGAGGTCTTGCGAAAGTTCGCGCGCGCGGTGTTGACCGTCTATCCCGAGGCGATCGGTGGTCCGGTATCGATCCTGAAGTCGGGCGAGACGGTGGTCTCGGCCTTCATCCATGCAGGTCTTTACGCGCTGCTGTCGATCGCCATTCTGTTGTGGATCGTGTTGCGCCGGTTCGGCGACATGCTGCTCACGCTGGTGCCCTTGGTGCTCGCCGGCGTGGTGACCTTGGAGATCTGCGTGCTGATCGGCATGCCTCTCAACTTCGCCAACATCATCGCCTTGCCGTTGCTGCTCGGCGTCGGCGTCGCCTTCAAGATCTACTACATCACCGCCTGGCGAGCGGGTCAGGGAAACTTGTTGCAGTCGAGCCTGACCCGCGCCGTCATTTGGAGCGCGCTCACGACGGCGACCGCGTTCGGCAGCCTGTGGCTGTCGAACCATCCGGGCACGTCGAGCATGGGCAAGCTTCTGGCGTTGTCGCTGGTGACGACGCTCTGCGCGGCGGTGCTATTTCAGCCGGCGCTCATGGGTGCTCCCCGGGACGCCGACAAGAGCTGAGCAGATTTCCTCAGCCGGTTGCGTCTGCGGCGAGTGTTCGGTCGGCGTGCCGGCGGCGGAGCGGGCGCCAGGCGCCGGCTTCGCCGGCCCGCCGGATCGCGCCGCCGGTTTGCCTGGCTTCTGGCCCGGCGGCGGCGCGCCGGGCGTGCTGGTAGCCTGATCCGGCGTTGCCACGCGGGTCCAGTTCTCGCCGCCGCACAGGAAGCCGAGCACGCAGCCCTGTACCTTCAGCTTGTCCTGATCCAGCAGGCTGATGCTTGCAGAATAGGTGCGGCCGTCCTGCGAATTATAGATATCGCCGCTCCACTCGTTCTGATTCGACGGCTTCATGCCGATGAGAATCGGCATTCCGAGTGTCGGACGGCTGCGCAATTTAGGGTCGGGATTGTTCTTGTCTATGCCGCCAGGTTTCTGCTCGGACGCGACCACGCCCCAGAGATCGCCGTTGCAATCCACGATTCGAATGGTGGCGTAGCCCTTTTCGACCATCCACTCGCCGGTGGGATCTGGCAAAGGTGCCGCCGCTGCGGCGCTCACGCTGAGGGTCAGGGCGGTCGCAAGCGCCCAGGAAAACTTGTTTATTGCCCCGCCGGGGGCCGCCAAAGGTAGAATCGTGTTCGGCACGGGTATTCGCCCTTTTGCTGATTTGCTTGCGTCTTAAACGTCGAAATCGGCCAAACGACGACAAGGCGTCGTGATATTCTCGGTCGTCCGCCGGAGATTAGCTGCGATGGTTCGCCCCGGGAACCATCCGCAGCACCCGGCATTTGTAAGCGTAAGCCCCGGCCGGCGAGTACAGACCGAAAGTATGGATCAATCCGATATCGATTCGCGCATGATGCAGCGCTGCATCCAGCTTTCGGCCACGGCAACGACAACCGGCGAATTCCCTTTCGCCTGTGTCATCTGCGAGGGTGACACCGTTGTTGCCGAAAGCACCAATTTGGTACGGCAGGACGGTGACATCACGCGGCATGCCGAGCTGGTCGCCATTTCCGAGGCGCAGAAGGCTTTGGGGCGTAAGCGGCTATCCGGATGCACACTGTATTCCAATATCGAACCGTGTCCTATGTGTTCGTTCCCCATCAGAGAGTCGCGTATCAGCCGGGTCGTCTACGCGATCCGTTCCCCGAAAATGGGGGGTGCCTCGCGATGGAATATCCTGCGGGACACCGAGCTTTCCCGTGTCATGCCCGAAGCCTTCGGCCCGGTGCCCGAGGTCATATCCGGCTTCATGGGGCGGGAGGCCGCCAAGGTTTGGCGAACGTGGAATCCGCTGATCTGGGCGATCATCGTGCGGCGCGGCTGTTTTGCGCACGCGCCGGAAGTCGATGGCGTCGAAACGTTGAGCGCGATTCCGACGCCGCATGGGTGGCTGCGGTCCCTCCTGCGACTCCATAATACGTGAAGGACATGGTGACATGAAACGGTCAGTGGTTGCGTCTGCGCTTTTCGTCTTGCTGCCGGTCGCCGCGCTTGCGGTGACAAGCCCCTTCGAACGCCTGGCCGGCACGTGGTCGGGCAACGGCACCATCGAGATGGCGGATGGCAACCGTGAGCCGCTTCGCTGCCGCGCCGCCTATGACGTCCTGAAGGACGGCATGAACCTGCAGCTCAACCTGCGTTGCGCCAGCGAGAGTTACAATTTCGATCTGCGCAGCAGCGCCGACTACGAGCGCGGCAGGGTGACGGGCGTTTGGAGCGAATCCACGATGAACGCCGGCGGGCAGCTCAGCGGCCGGGCCGAAGGCGATCGCATCCGCGTGGTTGCGAACAGCCAGGCCTTTACCGCCGCGCTGACATTGGTGACGAATGGCCAGCGGCAGACCGTGCAAATCCAATCGCAGCAGCCGGATTCGCGCATCAAGGGCGCGACCATGACGCTCAGCCGCAACTGACGCCTTCAGCGCGCCCGCCGGCCGGCCAGAGTCCGGTGCTGGAAGCGGCGCGCGACCTGGCTTAGGTACATCGCCACCGGCCGCAGGATAAACAGGTCGGCGAACAGTGCGGCGATCATCGAGAACGCCGACAGCCAGCCGAACAGCCGCAGCGACGGCAGGCTCGAGAACACCGTCATCGCCAATCCGCAGGCGAGCACCGCCGAGGTAAGGATCAAAGGCGGGCCGACCAGAACGGTGGCCCGTTCGACGCCGACGCTGGCATCGGCGTCGATCGCATCTTCGATCTGTAGTCGATTGAGGAAGTGAATCGTCGCGCTGAGGCCCAGCCCGAACGAGACCGTCAGCGCGATCACGCTGGCGAATTGCAGGCCGAGCCCCAAGAGCCACAACAGGCTTCCGGCCAGCACGATCGGGAAGATGCCCGGCAGGATGCTGACCAGCATGACGATCGGGGACTGGAAGGCGAGGCCGATGAAGGCGGCGACGAATACAATTTCGATCGTCAAAGCCTGGCTCAGCCTGTCGATCATGATGGCGCTGTTGCGCGCGGCGATGGCGGACAGGCCGGTGACGGCGATCTTGTAGCCGGGATATTTGGCGCGCACGGCATCGAGCTGCTTGTCCAGCGTCTGGATGACAGGGAGCAACTTGCTGGCATCGACATCGGGCACACGGCCGCTGACGATGACCGCGTCCTGCTTGGCCGAGATAAAGCGGCGTGTCAGATACGACGGCAGCAGATCGACGTATTCCTTCAATGTAGCGACATCGGACTTCTGCAGCTTCTCCGTGAGCCAGCGCCGCAGCGTTTCCAGCGACCAGACATTGCCGACGCCGGCCTGCCGCTGCACGGCCGCGTGCACGTCCGCTATCGCAGCCAGCGTCTCGGGATCGTAGAGCGATTTACCGGCCGGCAATTCGATCAGCACATCGATGGGATTGGCGCCGGTGAGCTTTGCGTCGAGCCGCTGGCTCGCGGCGACGGCCTGCTCGCGATCGGGCACCTGGTCGGCAAGGCGATAGCGCGGCACGAGCTGCGTGTAGCCGGCGGACAGCAAGCCGACAGCCACAAGGGCGATCAGACTGTAAAGGCCCGGGCGGCTGACCATGCGCACGGCGATCCATTCGCAAACGCGCCGCAGAACGTCCAGCGCGCGATCCATGCCGCGCATGCTTTCGGCGAAGCGCGCCTCGTGGCGGATCAGCAGCAGCCCGAGCAGCGGCACGAGCACCAGCACCGTCACCATAGCGACGACGACCGCGATCAGCCCCGCTTCGCCGAAGGCGCGGATCAGATCGGAGCGCGAGAATGTCAAGGCGATGAAGGATATGGCCGCGGTGGCGTGCGTCAGCACGCAGGCCGGTCCGACGACGTACAGCGCGTTGCGGAAAGCCGTCACTTTGTCTTCGCCGGCGATCAGACGGTCGCGCGCGGCGAATGTGAGCTGCATGCTGTCGGAAAAGCTGATGACCATGATGAGCGGCGTCATCACGTTCAGGAACATGTTGAGCCTGAAGTCGAGCCAGCCGAGCGCACCCAGCGCCATCAGGATGGCGGCGAGCGGCGGCGCGGCGGCGATGATCATGAACGACACGCGCCGGAAAAACAGGATGGCGATGAGACAGCCCGCGGCGAAGCCGAGCGTGTTGTAGATGAGGCGGTCGCGCTCGATGGCGTTGCGGATCTCGAGCTGCATCACCGGCACGCCGGACAATTGCTGGTTCAGGCCGCTGCCGGCGAGATCCTTGTTCACCGTCTCGCGCACCTCGCCGATGATATTTGCCAACTTGCCGCCGTCGACGGCGGCCGGATCGAGCGCCAACACCATCAGCGTCAGCCGCCCGTCATCCGAGAGCAGCTTGCCGTGGATGATCTCGTTCGCCATCACGCGGTCGATGAGGGCCTTATAGGCTTCACCAGAGGGTAGCGGTTGGGGAAAGAGCGGCGCGGGCACGCCGCCGTTCTGCGGCGGTTCGCGCGCGGAGAAGATCGAGATCAACCCGCGGGTGCCGTCGACCAGTTGCAGATCGATGGCGAGGTTGCGCAGTTTCTCGAGTGAGGGCCGCGTCAGCAACGCGCCGCCATCGATCACGACGAGCACGTCGTATTCGCTTGCCGGAAAGCGGCGCGTGACCTCCTCATAGGTTTGGTATTCCGGCGTGTCGGAGCGGAAAAGCTGGCTCAGCGAGTCATCGACCTTCAGTCGCGCGAAGCCGACCGCGCCGGCCACGAGCAGCAATAGGAAAACCACGGCGGTCGCGAGTGGAAACCGGAGTGCGACAAAACCCATGCGCTCGAGCCCAAGCGCGAGTTTGCGTGGCACGGCGGCCGGCAGGCGCTCGCCGGGGGCAGGCGATGATGGTTTCGGCGGTTGAATGGGGAGCGGCCTGTGGTTTCGGGTCCCGCGCCGGGAACTAAAAACGGGGTACGGCCGTAAACGCGGTGAGGGGCACAAAGTTCAGCGCTGGCCCGCGGGCAAAATTCGCTAGCAAAATCAATTTTGTGCGCTAGAGTGCCGGACGCAAAGCGCCCCCGTCGGGCAGCCGCATTTGCCGCCAATGCGCCGGTAGCTCAGCTGGATAGAGCACCAGACTTCGAATCTGGGGGTCAGGGGTTCGAATCCCTTCCGGCGCGCCAACTCAGATGAACGTCACGACTCGGGAAGGGGTAGCCACGGAAAGGTGCGGTCTCACGCTGCCTCTCGCGTAGCTTGCGGGAAGATATCGGGCGAGGGATGCGCGCGTGTCAATTGGTTGGAGATGTGAGCGCGCATTTGGTGATGAGCCGTCCGACAGACTTATGAGGCGCACGTGACTGACCGTCCCTGCATCTCCCGGCGCCTAGCCGACCGGCACGGGAAACGTGCACAGGATATATTCGGCCATATGTTGCGACGGGGCGGCGGAAATTTTCGCAGAAACTGGACCGCGTGGTCTACACATGCGGCGGGTCGTCGCGGAAGAACGACTCGACGAGTGACGATCCGGCATTGGTCGGATCGAAGGCATGCAAGCCGAGCTCATCGGATAGCGCCTTAAAGGCGGTAAGGCCGCGCACGGAGTTGCCGTTCCGATCGAGGCGCGGCGAGTACGTGCCGATACCAAGCTGGCGGTTTACGATGCCGAGAATGCCGCCGCCGACGCCGCTTTTAGCCGGAACGCCGACATCGAATGCCCAGTTGCCGGCATAGTCGTACATGCCGCAAGTGAACATCACGGCGAGCGTGTCGCGCACGGCGCTGACATCGAAGACCTGCTTGCCGGTGAAAGGATTTTCACCGAGGTTGGCGAGGGTGGCGCCGATGGTGGCCAAGCTCAACGTATCGACGTCGATCGAGCATTGACGGAAATACAGGTCCACGGCGTCCTCGCAACGATCACTCAGAGCGCCCATGCCGAGCAGCAGGTGCCCGATGGCCCGATTCCTGTGCCCGGTTCGAGCTTCCGAGAGATAGACCTCTTCATTGAGCTCGAGCGGCCGCCCCGCGGCCTCCGAAAACCGGGTGAGTATGAAATCGAAGGCGTCTCGCCCAAGTTCGTCGCGCAGGATTCCGGCGACGGTGATGGCGCCGGCATTGACCATCGGATTGTAGGGCCGGCTCGTACGGGGGTCGAACTCGATGGCGTTGAATGGGTCGCCGCTCGGTTCGACGCCCACACGTGCAAAGACATCCCGCCGGCCCTTGATCTCCAGAACGAGGCAATAGGTCAGCGCCTTTGAGATCGATTGGATCGTGAATTTGGCGTCCACGTTGCCGAACGAATACAGCTTGCCGTTTGCCGTCGCGATCGCCACGCCAAACTGATCCGGATCGGCATTGGCAAGCCCGGGGATGTAGGAGGCCAGCTCGCCACTATTATCACCGATCACTAGCGCATGGATGTTGCGTAGAAGTTGATCGACGTAAGACCCGGTTGGGTGGCCGCTTGTCTCCATACAATTCGTTCTCCGTACAATTCGTCGCTGGGAGCGACGTTGTTCACCCCCGCGAGGTGCCGCATTCGCGCCGCTTGGTGTTGTTCATGCAAGAAGTGCGCCGGGTTAAACGGGCTGCATTCAGGTAAGGAAATTCGATCTGTTTTCGGTAACGTTCCGTTATGCAAGCTGCCGACGCTGGATCGCCGACTTTTGTAAAATTAGATATTTCAACTGTGTAGGAAGCTGGTGGAGCCGGCGCTTGTTCATCCGCGGAGGAGCATCTCGCCGTCGAAACGAGAAGGCGCAGCGTTTCCACGCCTCGCAAGCAGGCGCGGTTTAAGCCGCCATCTTTATGTACTTCTCGGGATAAGGAGCAGAAACTCTGTCACAGACAGCTTTATTCTTGCCGAGAGCCTTATCTCTCGCGATCGATCCGGCGGCTCTCAAGCGCGAAAGAAGCATGTTGTTCGCGGGACTATCGGATGTCGCGATCATCGTTGCGGCTTTCGCGGCGGCGGTCTGGGGCAACTCCCTCATGATGGCGGCGGAAGGCCTGCGTGGCGCGCTACTGGTCATGCTGGAGATGGTGCTGCTCGTTCTATTGCGCCGCATTCATCGCGGGCGAGTTCATGACTTCGATTACGGTGCGGGTAAGCTGGAGCAGTTCGCCAATCTAAGCATTGGCGCCGTGATGGGACTCGGTGGAGTTTGGGTCGGTATTACGGCCGCGTATCGTTGGTGGCATCCGCCCGAGCAAGCCGCGTTGGGGCTTGGGTTCGCGGCCTTGGTCGGCGCCGTGAACGTGGTGCAAAATGGGGCCGCACTGATGGCGCTCTGGCGCGCCGGTCGCGACGGCACGTCGCTGATCATGATCGGTCAGGTCCGCACGCGTCTCGCCAAGCTCATTTCATCGACGATCGTGTTTGTTGCGCTCTGCATCAACGCCGCCCTCGGCGATGGCCAATGGGGACTTCTTGCCGACGTGCTGGGATCGGCCTTTGTTGCCCTCGTCATGATTCAGCTTGCCGTGTCGATGGCACGTCAGGCTCTGCCGTCGCTGCTCGACCGGACGCTGGACGAGGCGCAGCAGAGGTCGATCAATCGCGCGCTGGCGCGCCACTTCGAGGCCTATGACGATCTGCTAGGCGTAAGCTCCCGCCTGTCGGGCAACACCGCCATGATCGAGGTGAAGCTTGGGTTCGAGCGGATGCGCTCGATCGGCGAGATACAGTGTGTGGTGGACCGTGTGGCCAAGGACATTGGTGAACTGATACCCGGCGCGCTAGTCTCTGTTATCCCCGTCGCAAGTGGCAAGGCGGCAGGCGGATTATGACGGCCGGTCGGCAGAACAGGCGGCCTGCCGAACGGGACAAGCGCCGAAATCGTATAAAAATGCTAAAATGATCATGATATGCTTTTGCATGCCGCGAAAGCGATATGCATGGTTCGCGGCTTTTTGCTTCTAAACGGCCGGGTCAGTGGGATTTCCCCGGTTCAGGACGTTCAAAAGGTTAGACCGGTGGATCGTCAGCAAAGTCACTCAGTCTCCACGCCACTCGGTCGCATCCTGGAGGGGCTGCCTTTTGGAGCATTGATCGTCGATCACGATCTATCGGTGAAGGCGTCGAATGCCGCGGCCGCGCGCCTGTTGGAGGTCGACGCCGCCGAGCTCGCGCCGGGGAAGTCCGTCGCTTCCCTGGTCGGCAGCCTGGTTGCCCGCGGCGACTACGGCGCGGGCGAAGCCGCGACGGCGAGCGCGCACATCCTCACCCAGCTCGCGACCGCCGACAGCAAATTCACGCAGAGGACGCCGTCCGGCCTCGTCCTGGGCATATCATGCCGCGCTATCGACGGCGAGCGGATGATCACGATCGAGGATCTCACGCACGAGGATGCCGAGCGCGAGGCGCTCAGGCGGTCGGCGCAACAGATGCGGGCGTTGCTCGATTCGAGCCCGGTGGCTGTCGCCATCGTCGGTTCGGGCGGCCAGTTGCTCTATACCAATCATCGGCACGACGAGCTTTATGGCGTGACGGCGGACCAGATGCCGAAGAACGTCCGCGAGCTCTATGTCGATCCGGCGCAGCGCGACCGGCTGCTCGAAATCTTCCGCCGCGACGGCCAATTGCTCAATGCCGAGGTGCACAACCGTCGTCCCGACGGCGGCACCTTCTGGTCGCTCCTGTCGTGGAAACGAACGGAGTATGACGGCCAGCCGGTGCTGATTTCCTGGATCAACGACATCACCGAGCGCAAACAGGCGGAGGCGGCCGTGCAGGAGGCGCGCCGCGTCGCCGAGCAGGCGAACCGCACCAAGTCCGACTTTCTGGCGAATATGAGCCATGAGCTGCGCACGCCGCTGAACGCCATCATCGGCTACAGCGAGATGCTCATGGAGGATGCCGCCGACCGCGGCGACGAAGCCAGCGTCGGCGATTTGCAGAAGATCAAGGGCGCCGGCAAGCACCTTCTCGGCATCATCAACGACATCCTCGACCTGTCGAAGATCGAAGCGGGGCGGATGGATGTCTACCTCGAGCAGGTTTTCCTGCCCAGGCTGATCGAGGAAGTCCGCACCATCGTCGAGCCGCTCATGAGCAAGAACGGCAACACGCTCGTCATCGACTGTCCGGCGGATATCGGCTCGCTGCGCACCGATCTGACCAAATTGAAGCAGAGCCTCATCAACCTGCTCAGCAATGCCGCGAAATTCACCAAGCAGGGCGAGGTGCGGTTGTCGCTCGCGCGGGTCGCCGACGAGGGCCGGCCGGCGAGCATCCGCTTCGCCGTGTCCGACAGCGGCATCGGCATGACGGAAGAGCAGATGGGCCGGCTGTTTCAGGCCTTTACCCAGGCCGACTCCTCGACGACCCGCCACTTTGGCGGCACCGGGCTCGGTCTCACCATCACCAAGCATTTCTGCACGATGCTGGGCGGGGCGGTCGACGTCGCCAGTAAGCCAGGCGAGGGATCGACCTTCACGATCACGCTGCCGGACCAGGTGCTGCATGCGCCGGCCGCGCCGAGCGCGCCGATCCGCAAGGCGGCGAAAGATGGGGCCGATGGCGCGATAACGGTTCTGGTCGTCGATGACGATCCGGACGTGCGCGACCTGTTGTCGGCAATCCTCACCAAGGAAGGATATAGGGTCCTGTTCGCGCAGGATGGAGTCGAGGCGCTTGACATGATGCGTCACTCGCCGCCCGATATCGTCACACTCGACGTGATGATGCCGAAGATGGACGGCTGGTCGCTCCTCGGCATCATGAAGTCCGAACCGGCGCTCCATGACATCCCGGTCATCATGGTGACGATCGTCGATGACCGCAATCTCGGCTATTCGCTGGGAGCCTCGGAGTTCATGACCAAGCCGATCGACCGCGGACGCCTGATCGCGGTGATCGGTCAGTTCTCCCGCGCCGACGGCGATCACGTCGTCCTGGTGGTCGACGATGACCCTGAAGTGCGCTCGATTGTGCGCCGTACCGTGGAGAGCGCGGGCCTGGACGTGGCGGAGGCGGTGCATGGTCGCGCGGCGCTTGACTGGCTGCGCCACAACCCGGCGCCGGCGCTCATTTTGCTCGACCTGATGATGTCTGAGGTCGACGGCTTCGAGTTTCTCGACGAGATGCGCCGGAACGACGATTGGGCCGACATCCCCGTCGTCGTCCTCACGGCCAAGTCGCTCACCGAAGACGAGCGCATCTTCCTGGCCGAACGCACGATGTTGATACTCAGCAAGAGCGCGCAGCCGATAGGGACGTTGGGCCGTGCGCTGGCCGCCATTGCCGAGCGTGGTTCGAGCGGGAGCGCCAAGCCGGCGCCGGCGTGAGAGCCGGGGCGCGGTCCTCGCCCTGCGCGGTCAGCCTGCCGCGCGCAACAGCGCGTTGATCTTTTCCAGGAGCCGCGGCAGTTCGACCGGCTTTGTATCGAACTCGTCGCAGCCGGCGGCCAGAGCCTTTTCCTTGTCGGTCACCATCGCATGCGCGGTGAGGGCGATGACCGGAATGCGGGCGGTTTCGGGATTGGCCTTGACGAGCTTCGTCGCTTCCCAGCCGTCGAGCACCGGCAGGCTCATGTCCATGAGGATCAGGTCCGGCTTGGCCGACCTGGCCAGGTCGACGCCCTCTTGCCCGTTGACGGCGATGATCACCTCAAATCCATTGCGGTTGAGGCGGCGCGACAGCATATCGCGGTTCATCTCGTTATCTTCGACCAGTAGAATTTTCGGCATTTCCAGTCCTGTCAACTCGCCGCGGCCTGTGCGCCTTGCCTGCGGCCAACAATTCGCGCCAGCGCCTGCCCCAAGGCGCCGATCGGCTGCGCACTCTTGCTGAGAACCAAGAGGGTGTTCTCGGCCAGGAAGGCCCGCTCGCTTTCCGTGAGGTCTTTCGCCGTCAAAACAACGATCGGCAGACCCGCGAGATGCGGCATATCCCGCACTTTCTGCAGGAACGCGAAGCCGTCCATCGTGGGCATGATGAGATCGAGCAGCACGAGCGACGGGCGACCGTTTTTGTTCAGCCAATCGAGAGCCGTCACACCGTCGATAGCCTCCGCCGCCTTCATGCCGACGCCTTCGATGGTCGATTTCAGCAGGCCGCGGACATCCGCGTTGTCGTCCACGACGAGAACCGAGTTCTGCCTGTCGGTCGGTACGAACTTGCGTAGGAGCGCGATCAGCCGGTTTCGGTCGATCGGCTTGGTCATGTATTCCGATGCGCCGAGCGAGAATCCGAGGTTCTTGTCGTCGACGATCGTGAGCATGATGACCGGGATATGGGCGAGCTGCGGATCCGACTTCATGATGCCGAGCACGGACCAGCCGTCGATCTTGGGCATCATCACATCCAGCGTGACGATGTCCGGCGGCGTCGTTCGCATCAGTTCGAGTGCCTCCATGCCGTTCCTGGCGTGCATGAGGCGATAGCCCCTCTTGTCGAGCGTCGATGCAAGGACGTCGTGCACGACGGCGTCGTCGTCGACGACGAGGACGGTCATCGCGTCGGCGGGTAACTCGCCGTCCGCCTCAGCCCAGTCGTCATCGGCACTGTCCGCGCTACCGGCTTCAGCGTTCTGGATGGGGAGTTCGATCGTGAAGACCGAACCTTCGTTGGGCGTGCTTCTCACATCGATCGATCCCCCGAGCATCGCGCAAAAATGCTTGGTGATCGTCAGTCCCAATCCCGTGCCGCCGAAATTTCTCGTGGTCGAGGAGTCGGCCTGCGTGAAAGCCTGAAACAGCCGCGACATTTGGTCCGGCGTCATGCCGATGCCGCTGTCGGCGATCTCGAAACGGATGCGCGGCCGCTCGTCGCCCTCGAGACGCGATAGGCGGAGCGTCACGGTGCCTTGTTTGGTGAACTTGGCGGCATTGCTGAGGAGGTTGATGAGACTTTGCTTGAGCTTGGTCTGATCGGTTCGTAGGGCGCCGATGTCGCCTGGGCACTCGACGACGAATTGGTTGCCGTTTTTCTTCATCATCGGATCGACGATCGTCTTCACTTCGTCGATCAGGCGCGTGAGGAATACCGGCTCCAGATAAACGTCCATCCGCCCGGCCTCGATCTTCGACAGGTCGAGGATGTCGTTGATGAGCCCGAGCAGATGCTTGCCGGCGCCCTGAATCTTCTCGAGGTCGGCGATGCTCGGAGTGTCCCCGCGATCGATGGCATCTTCCAGCAGGATTTCGCTGTACCCGATGATCGCGTTGAGCGGTGTCCTCAGCTCGTGGCTCATATTGGCGAGGAACGAGGACTTGATGCGGCTGGCGGACTCTGCCGCGTCCTTCGCGTTTCGGAGCTGCAATTCGGACTTCTTGCGCTCCGTGATGTCCGTGTAGATGGCGATGAAACCGCCGCCCGGCACCGGATCGCGACGCACCTCCAGCACCGTGCCGTCTGGGCGAACACGTTCAAAGGAGTGCGATTGATCGAGCAGGGCGAGACGCTTGGCAAGCTCGGTTTCAATGTCGGCGTCGCCGAATTCGCCGCGCTCGCCCAGATAGCGGATGTAGTCGGAAAAAGTGCGGTCGGTGCCGAGAAATTCGGCAGGCATCTCTAGGTATTGCCGGAAGCGGTCGTTCCAGGTGACCAGTCTGTGGTCTGCGTCGTACATGGCCACGCCCTGGGCCATGTTCTCAAGCGTTGCCCTCAGCAAATCGCTTTCGCGCCCGACACTTCCTTTGGTCATCTCCTGCATCGAGCGGCCCTCAAGCCGGCAAGCGCCGCGTCCCTGTCACGGACTTAAAGCGGCAATCCCATCCGAGCGGGCGGGATGAATGTTGATCATCGCGGTGAAGCCGCTGATGTCGAGGACTTCGCGGACCGAGTTCTGAACGCCGCAAAGTGCGAAGGAGCCATCCGCCGCTTTGACCTTCTTCAAGAGAATCAGCACGGCGCGCAGGCCGGCGCTGGTCACGAAATCCACTCCGGTGAAGTCGATTAAAATCTTCGGCTTCTGATTTGTCATCAGACCGCTAATGCGGTCTGCAAAAATCGAGCTGGATGCCCCGTCAAGCCGACCTCTCGCGGTCACGACAAAGGCGTCGCCGACGCGCTCTTCCTCTAATTCCATAGGCAGCCCCTCCAATACGCGGCTCACGAACGGGCGATCGCAAAGGTGGTCAAGTTCTGCCCGTTCTGATGAGAATACTCAAGTGTGCTGGTCAGTTTCCGGATTAGATAGAGGCCCAGCCCGCCGATCGGACGCTCTTCGAGGGGCGCCTCGATGGCGGGATCCGGCGCAAGCCGGAGATCGAACGGCGGTCCGGTGTCTATAATCTCGCCGGTGACTTGAGCCGGCTCGACCATCAACCGGATCTTCGCTGGCTTATCGCGGCAGTTGCCGTGAGTCCCGAGATTCGTGACGATCTCCTCGACGACGAGCGCCACATGGTGCGCGGCGCGCGAGTCGACCTGCTGTTCTTCCAGATACGCGAGCACCTTTTCGGTCAAGGCGGATATGGCCTCGGACGTGGCGAGCACCTCGATCTCGAGCGGTGCCATGGTCTCAAGGTCCTAAAGAGAGAAGGATGGCGGCGGTGTCGTCGGATGCCGGCCGGCCGGCCTCGAATTGGCGAACATTGACCAGGAGGCGCTGCAGCGGCGCCGGGTCGGAGGGCTCGAGCGATGTCACGAAGGTGGCGACCCGTTCGTCGCCATAGAGGGCGCCGTCAGGATCGTTTGCCTCGGTGAACCCGTCCGTGACGACGAGCAGCCGATCGCCCGGCGTGAGCGACACTGCATCTGGCTTGTATCTCGCGCTTTCGTCGAGACCGAGCGGTGGACCGCTCAGCAGATCCAATCGCGTCAGCGCGCCATTGGCATTGCGGTGATAGGGAGGGATATGCCCGGCGCGCACGTATGTGAGACGTCCGCTTGTAACGTGGAGAGTGGCGAGCAGGAAGGTAACAAACATGCAGCCGGAGTTGCCTTCGGCTAGTGCCGCATTCAGCAGACCGACGGCGCGCTCGGGCGCGCTGAAGAGCTCCGCGGCGTCCGGACGGCTGGCAAGCGCGCGGGTCATGGCATGCGTCCGGGCCATCATCAGCGCGGCACCGGCGCCCTTGTCGGACACGTCCCCGAGCGCCAGCACGACGAGATCCGGCCCGATCGGGAAATGATCGACCAGGTCGCCGCCGACCTCTTTTGCCGGCTCGAGCACCACATCGATTGTGAGCGCGCGGCCGGACATCGTTCCGGCAAAGCGCGGCGGCACGAGCGACAATTGCAGCGTCCGTGCTTCATTGAGCTCGGATTGTTTGCGCCGCAACTCTTCGCGGGTGAGGTCGCGCATCTGCTTCTTCTCGAGCGTCGCGAGAACGCGGGCCCGCAGCAGAATGGGATTGAACGGCTTGAAGATGAAGTCGTCGGCGCCAAGCTCGATACACCGCACCACCGGCTCGATCTCGTTCAGCGCCGAGATCACGATCACCGGCAGATCGTTGATGCGTCCGTCCTTCTTGAGCGCTTCGAGCACGCCAAATCCGTCGAGCTCCGGCATCATGATGTCGAGCAGGACAAGGTCGTAGGCCTTCGCCGCGATGGCGGCGAGCGCCTCGATGCCGTTCTCCGCCTGATCGATCGCGCTGAAACCGAGCCGTTGCAGCCGACGCATCAGCAAGTCCCGGTTCTCGGGGACGTCGTCGACGACAAGGATCCGAGCCTTGTTGATCATGACGCTACCACGAGTGGTTGACGCTCCGCGGTATGTTCGGGGGAGAACAAGAGCGCGGTGCGCCGCGCCAGCCAGACAATACGCTCGAACAGCATGGTGGCCGCGAACAGCGCTTCCTGTGCCTTGGCCGGCATATCCGGGTCCTCGCGTAGGACGCGCTGCCGGATCCGCTCCATCAGTTCGTCGCGATAGGTCAGCAGAGCAAGCGTCATTTCCCGTTCCGACTGGTCGTCAGTGTCTGCCGCGTCCGCCAACGCCATCAAGAGGGTATGCAGGGCCTCGGTCATCTGATCGGCGACGCGTCCGCTCGGCGGCGATTGACGCGCAAGTTTGCAAGTTTGGACGAACTCGTCCAGGCTCTCGTACAAGGCGTTCAGGTTGGCGGTGCGGTGCTGCAGGCGTACCGCCTTCTCGCGGTCGATCCGGTCGAGGCTCGATTCGAGAATTGATCCGAGAAACCTGGCCATCGCGGCCGTGATGGTAGCGGATGCCGTGCGCAGGGTCGCAGGTGGAATTGGCACGCCCTCGGTATCCGCGCGGATCGTGTCCAGCATCGCCGGCAGCCGTTGCAGCAGACGATGCTCTTCGCGCGCAACTAAATCCAACGCCGTGCTCGGTTCGACTAGAGCGTCCTCGATCAGATAGGCGGGCTTTGACAGCTCCTGAAGCTTGCTGGGCGGAGCGATGCGTTCGAGCAGCGGCAGAATTTGATTGATGAAGATCGTTGAGAGCAGGGCGCCGGCGACCTGATACAGGAGAAACAGCCATGCGACTTGAGCGGAGGCGGAATGCGCGAAAACGCCCGACAGCTCGGCGATCAAGGGTCGCCCGACGACTGCGCCGACCGCCAGGACCGCGAAGACAACGAGAAGACCGGCCAGCTTCTGCACGATCTGCATGATCGCAATTTGGGCCGCATCGCCGCGATAGGGGAGCGCCACCAGCAGATAGTTGCCGGCAGCGCCAAAGTTGGCGCCGTAGACCAGCCAAAATGCGCTGGAGACGTCGATCAGCTCGGCATGGGTCGCCGCGACCGCCAATGCGCTTGCGACGGATGACGATTGGCAGAGCAAGGCAAGGCCGGCGCCGATCAAGAACAGCAGAGCCGGAAACCGGGCCGCCGTTGCGATGAAGCCGTCCTGCATAAGACCGTCGCGCAACGGCTCGGTTCCTTCTTTCAGCATTTGCATGCCGATGAAGAGCAGTCCGAGTCCGAGCACCGTTCCCACCGCGTGGCGGATACGGTCGGTGCGATCGAGGCCGAAATAGACCGCCACGCCCGCTAAGGCGACGAGATAGCTCGCGGCCAGCCGCAAATCGACTGCGACCAGAATGACCAGCAGTGACAGGCCGACATTCGACCAGATCGGAATGAGGATCGCGCGGCGTTTGTCGATCATGCCGGCGCTCACCAGACCGATCATCACGGACGTGACGGCATTGGTGCTTTGGGTTATCGCGCCGGCGATCGAACCGAAAATGGCCGCCAGTATCGGCTGGCCGCCCAGCCGGCTGAGCACGTTCCTGAGACGACGGCCGGCGAGGGGTACGAGATGGGACGAGACGAAATGAACGCCGCAGAAAAATAGCCCAAGGCCAGTCAGAAACGGCGCAATTGTATGCATCTGCACGATCCGGACGAGTGACCAGTCAAAGTTAACAAATGGTTGGCTCGGTCAGCAGCAATCCGATCGTCCGTGAATTACTGAGCCCGCCAGCACCGGCCAGCAAGCTCGCCTTGTCCATCACAGGTTTGGAAAAGTCAAAGGCGCAATGAAGCGCAGCTACGCCGCGCCACCGGATTGCACGTTCAAAATGTCGCCGAGTCCCGAGGTCGTAATGATTTCGAGAACCGCCGGGCTCGGATTGGCGACGATCATGGTTCCGCCGCGCCGGCTGATGGCCTTCGCCGCGGCGACCAAATGCCGAAGTCCGATCGACGCTACGAATGTGACGCCGGACATGTCGACCGTGAGCGTGTCCTTGGACCCCGACAATGTCGCAAGCGGAAGTGCGACAACGTCGGCTCCAGTAATATCCAGCCGACCGTTCAGCACCACTGTCGCGGCTGGCCCGGCATCGTCGATGGCAATCTGCATGAGAAGCTCCTTTTCGGCCGCATTGGGCGCCGATTTTCATGACAGCTTGGTGACAGAAAAAGTAACGGGAGCTTAGTGATAATGAATAGTGGGCGACGCTTAGGTCGCCCTGACGCTCTTGCCGCGTCGACGCCAAGGCACATGCCGGCCCGCTGTTCGGGTGGCATGTGCGCGTTGGGATCGGCGTTCTTTGTTCAGCCGCGTCCGTAGCCGCCGCCGCCCGGCGTCTCCAGTGTCACGTCGTCGCCCGCTTTCATGACCATCTTGCGGGCTTCGCTGACGCTCTTGCCGTTGACGAGGAAGCGGCCGGCTTCACCCGGCGCGCCGCCATCCAGGCCTTCCGGGGGCAGGCTCGTGCGGCTCGCCACCGCGTTGAGCAGCCAGTCGCTATCGGTCCGCATCCGCCACTGGATGATCTGGCCGTCGCCGCCGCGCGATGCGCCGGCGCCGCCCGAGCCCTCGCGGATCTCCTTGCGGGTGAACAGGATCGGCATCGACGCCTCCAGCACCTCCACCGGCACGGCGGCGACGCCGGTCGGATAGCACGTGGCCGAGGGGCCGGACTTGGTCTGGCGCGCGCCCATGCCGCCGGAGTAGTTGAACATCGAGGATGTGAACGGCGTGCCGTTCGCATTCTTGCCCTGGATCTGGATCGTCCACACGGCGCCGGAACCTTCGGCCAACACGCGGTCCGGCATCACATGGTACAGCGCCTTGAGGATCGGCATGGGCACATACATGCCGACGACATGCCGCGCATTCACCGGTGCCGGGTACTTGCAGTTCACGATGCAGCCCTCGGGCGCCACGACCTTGATCGGCGCGAGGCTGCCGAAGTTGTTCGGCAGTTCCGGATCGAGGCAGGAGCGAATCGCGAAGGTTGAATAGGCGTGGGTGTAGTTCATCACCACGTTGATGCCGTGCGGGCTCGGACCCGAGCTGCCGGTGAAATCGATGGTGATGGTGCCGTCCTTGGCGTCCACCGTGACGGCCGTCTTGAGCGTGATGACATCGCCGCCGGGAACGTCGAACGAGCTCTCGCCGTGATAGGTGCCGGGCTTCAGCTTGCGGATCGACTCGCGCGTCGCTTTCTCCGAACGCGAGATGATCTCCTCCGAAAGTTCATCGATGTCGTCGTAGCCCTGCCGGTCGAGCAGCGCCGACAAGCGCTTGCAGGCGAGACGGGCGCTCGAGACCTGCGCGGCGAGATCGCCGAACACGTGATCGGGCGTGCGCACATTGGTGCGGATCATATGGTGCAGTGTCTGGTTCGGCTCGCCCGCGTCGTAAAGCTTGAGCATGGGAATCCAAAGGCCTTCCTCATGCACGTCGCGGGCGCCGGCACCGACACCATAGCCGCCAATATCGGTGTGATGAATGGTCGAGCCGAAAAAGCCGATCAGTTTGCCCTTGTGGAAGGCGGGCAGCATCACGGTGATGTCGAAGAAGTGGCCCGCCGACAGCCACGGATCGTTGGTGATCAGCACGTCGCCTTCACGCAATGTCTGCGTCGGGAAGGCGTCGACGAAGTGCTTTCCGGCGGCGGCAAGCGAGTTGATGTGTCCCGGCGTACCCGTCACGGCCTGCGCCACCATGCGACCTTGCCGGTCGAACAAGGCGTTGGCCAAGTCGCCGGCCTCGCGCACGATCGGGCTGAAGGCGATCCGCTGCAGTGCCTTGGCCTGCTCGCTGACGATGCTGATCAGATTGCTCCAGACGATTTCAAGTTCAATGCCGTCCATGTCGCCTACTCCTTCGTCGCCATGATGCAGCCGGTCGCGTCCACTTTGGCGCGCCAGCCCGGCAGGATGATGATCGTGGTTTCGCGTTCTTCGATGATCGCCGGCCCGTCGACCGCCTGTCCCTTGGCCAGGGCCTTGCGGGCATAGACGGGTGTATCGACGTCGCGCCCATTGAAACGCGCGCTACGTTTGCCGGTCGGCTTTGCGGGTGAACCCTGTAGCGCGGCTTTGCTGTCGCGGGCGGCGAGGGGGCCGGTCGCGACCAGGCGCCAGCTTACGATCTCGACATCGACATTGGGCAAACGCAGGCTGTAAAGCTTCTCGTAGCCGTCTTCGAACACCGAGCGGACCCAGGTCGCGTCGTGCTTCTTGCGCGGGTCGGTGTCGAACCACGCCGTCACCTCGTTCTGCTGGCCGAAGTAACGCAGATCGGCGCCAAACTGGAATGTGAGATCCGCTGCCTTGCAGCCGGCGCTCGCCAGTCCGGCGCTCGCGTCGGCGACCAGCTTGGTGATGACGCGGTCGACATCGTCCCAGTTCAGAGCCGAGAGGCGGGAGAGGGCGCCCTGGCTGAGATCGAGGCGGGGCGGCGTCACCAGCGTGCCGAAGGCCGACAGCACGCTCGCGAGCGGCGGATAGATGACCATCGGGCTTTCGAGCAAGTCGGCGACATAGCAGGCGTGCACCGGACCCGCGCCGCCGAAGGCAAACAGGGGAACGCCGCGATAGTCGATGCCACGGTCGACCGCATGCGCGCGAGCGGCGGCTGTCATCGACTCGCCGACCACGCGGTAGATGCCGGCCGCGACGTCGCGGGTCGAGGTACCGAGCTTCTCGCCGAGCTTGGCGAGCTGCTTCTCGGCGCCGGCCAGATCGAGCTTCATGTCGCCGCCGAGGAAGTTGTCGGCGCTGAGGTAGCCGAGCACGAGATCTGCATCGGTGACGGTGGCATTCTGGCCGCCGCGACCATAGGCGACCGGACCGGGCGTCGAGCCGGCGCTTTGCGGCCCGACCTTCAAGAGTCCCAGATTGCTCACCGAAGCGATGCTGCCGCCGCCCGCGCCGATCTCGATCATGTCGACTGACGGAATGAGGATCGGCAGGCCGCTGCCGGACTTGAAGCGATAGATGCGGTCGACTTCGAAATCGCCGGTGATCAGCGGATGCCGATCTTCGATGATGCAGGCTTTCGCGGTGGTGCCGCCCATGTCGAACGACAGAAGCCGGTCGAGGCCGAGCACCTCGGCATAATACGCGGCGGCGAGCGCGCCGGCGGCCGGTCCGGATTCCACCATACGCACGGGGAATTTCTTGGCGATGTCGATGCCGATCACGCCGCCGTTGCTGAGCATGATCAGGGGGTCGTTGGCGAAGCCGCGCTTTTTGAGGCCGTCGCGCAAGGCGTCCAGATAAGGCCCCGTGATCGGCGCCGTATAGGCGTTCATCACGGCCGTCGACGTGCGCGGATATTCGCGAATCTGCGGCGCGACATCGGATGAGATCGAGACGTACATGGCCGGCGCACGCTCCTGCACGATCTCCCGCATCGCGCGCTCGTTGGCCGGGTTGAGATAAGCGTTGAGGAATGAGATGGCGACCGAGACGACGCCCTTGGCCTTCAGCTCATCGACCAGGGCGGCGGCTTTTGCCTTGTCGAGCGGCGTCATCACCTCGCCGGTGGCAAGCACGCGTTCCGGCACGCCGAAGGTCATGTCACGCGAGACGAGCTGTTCGGGGAACTCGATCTGCGGATCGAACATCTCGTAGCGATGTTCGTCCTTGATGGTGAGGATGTCGCGGAAGCCTTCGGTGACGATCAGGGCCGTGAGCGGTCCTTTGCGTTCGATCACCGCGTTGGTCACCACGGTGGTGGCATGCACCACGACGTCGGTGACGGCATCGGACTTGATGGCCGCTTTCCCGAGGATGGAATCGACGGCCCGGAAGAAACCGACGTCGAGACTCTCAGGCGTGGTCAGGGTCTTGTCGACCCAGGTCTGGCCGGAGGCATCACGCAGAACGACGTCGGTAAAAGTCCCGCCAATATCAACGGCCAAGGCATAATTCGGCATTCGGCACGCCCTCACGTTTCCTATTTAGTTTTTTATAGCGATACTGTGTTCCGATTTATAACTACACGAGCTTCGATTTTCCTGTCAAATTGCGCATCCTGGTTGACAGCCCCGAGCGGTCGCCTATAGCCTGTCATGAAATTTTAGAACCTCGTTTCTCAGAACGAGATATTGGGCAGGAGACAACCTTGGGTGCGCAGATGCGCAAAGCGGTGAAAAACCGTCGGCAGACCGCGTGTCGCCGCGCATGTGCACGCCCATTGGGGAACCTGTCATGAAGCTCGAGACGCTCGACCGCAGCGAAGATGACGAGCGCGCTGGCGGCTCCGAACTCATCCAATCGGTCGTGATGACCGGCCAGATCATCGAGGCGCTCGCCGCCGCCGGCGAGCCGATGCGGCTGACCGCGATCGCCAATCAGCTGGGCGAGCCCAAGGCCAAGATGCACCGGCACCTCTCGACGCTGAAGCATTTAGGCTTCGTCGATCAGGATCCGAAGAACGAGACCTACCGTCTTGGTCTCAAGCTCGTGCATATCGGGCAGGCGGCCACCGACCAATTCGATCTGCGCCGGCTTGCCGAGCCCTACATGGCCCGTTTGCGCGATCTCACCTACCAGACGGTGGTGTTGAGCACGCCGGCCAATGGCGATGCCATCATCGGCGCGGTCGTCGACAGCCCCAACATGGTGAGCATTTCCGTGCGCCTCGGCTATCGCTTGCCGGCACACGCCTCCGCGCAGGGACGCATCACACTGGCCTTTTCGCCAAGCGCGATGCAGCAGCGCGTGCTGGCGCGCAAGCTGCAGGCGTTCACGCCACGTACGCTGACCGAGCCCGCGAAGTTGCGCGAACGCCTCGCTCGGATCCGCGAGGAGCTTTACGACGTCTCCATGGACGAGACTTTGCTCGGCATCTCGGTCGCGGCGGCGCCGATCCTGAATTACGAGAATGAGCTCGTCGGCGCCATCGGCATCGTCGGTACGACGCAGTATGTGCGCGAGCCGGTCGATCCCGAGCAGTTGAAGCTCTTGCGCGCGTGCACAAAGGCGATCTCGTTGAAGCTCAATTCGACGGCCTATGAAGGCCTCGGCATTCCAAATTTGCGGGAGTTCATCTTCGACTGACGCTTGAACGTTCGACAATCATAAACGCTATAAAACAGAGGGAGGGAATATGTCGCAATTTCGGTGGGTTTCCGCGCTGCTTATCGGCGGCGTGGCTGCAATGACCGGTGCGCTGACGGCACAGGCGCAAGGCGTCTACAAAGTCGGTATGTCGGCCGGCCTGACCGGCTACGCAGCGACGGTCGACCGCGCCTGGCGCGATGGCGTCGAGGTGGCGATTGCGGCGATCAACGCCAAAGGCGGCATTAATGGCCGCAAGGTCGAACTCGTCGTCGAGGACAATCGCTCCGAGCCGCAAGAGGCGGTGACAGCCTATCGCAAGATGATCTCGTCCGATAAGGCGCAGGTCTTCGCCAGCGGATGCGTTTCCGCCGGCAACTTCGCGGCGGCGCCGCTCGTCGTGCGCGCGGAAACGCCGATGGTGCTCTGCTCGATCCTGCCGCAGCAGCCCGATCATGTGAAATGGGCCTTCACCACCATTCCGCCGCCGCGCTTCGAGGTCGAAACGCGGCTCGAATACATCCAGAAGAAAACGCAGATCAAGAAGATCGGCGTGCTGCACGATCCGTCGCCTTATGCCAACGCGCAAAAGGCGGCAGCCGAGAAGGAGGCCAAGGATTACGGCCTCGAGATCGTCGGCGTCGAGCAATACAAGACCGACGACGCCGATCTCAGCGTTCAGATCCAGAAGATGTATGCGGCGGGCGCCCGCGCGATCATCAAGATCGGTCTCGGCGGCACGACGCTCACGGCTGCGAAGAACATCAAGCAGCTCGGTCTCGACATGATCATGCTGACGAGCCTCGAGGACATTGCCGTGTTCCGGCCGGTGGCCGAAGTGCTCGGCGACAAATTCTTCTTCGTCGCCTCGCCGGCCCAGGTCTACGACGGGCTGACCGACAGCCCGCTCAAGACCGAGATCGGCAAATTCCTGACGCCCTGGCGCGCCAAGTATCAGGATCGCGATCCGAACTGGGCTGGCCGCGGCTGGGACGCCATGATGCTGATCGCGGCGGCGGCCGAGAAGGCGAAGTCGGTGGATGGGCCGAAGGTGCGCGACACCTTGGAGACCATGGACAACTTCCAGGGCACCACCGGCATCTATCATTTCTCGGCGACCAACCACCAAGGCATCACCGAGAATCCGCTGCTGCTCGCCACGATTGTTGGCGGCCAAGTCAAAGTGGTGAAGTGAGCCAGTCCGTCTCCACCACCCGCATTCTCGAGGTCGAAGGGCTCTCGGCGCGCTATGGGCACGTCGAGGCTCTTCGCCCGGTCGATTTGCATGTCGAGGACGGCGAGCTCATCGCGATCCTGGGGCCGAACGGCGCCGGCAAATCGACCCTCATGAATGCGATCATGGGACTGGTGCCGACGGAAGGGCGTGTGCGGTTTCGCGGCCGCGACGTGCCGCGTCGCGCACCCGCCGAGGCCGCGGCGCTCGGCATCGTGCTGGTGCCGGAAGGACGCGGCATCTTCGCGCCGATGACGGTCGCGGAGAACCTGGAGCTCGGCGCCTATCTGCTCTCCGACAAGCGCGAATTCGCCCGCCGGCACGAGCGCGTGCTGTCGATGTTTCCACGTTTGAAAGAGCGTTTGACGCAGACGGCGGGTTCGCTGTCCGGCGGCGAGCAGCAGATGCTCGCGGTCGGGCGCGCGCTGATGGCCGAGCCGAAGATCCTGCTCCTCGACGAACCGTCGCTCGGCCTCGCGCCCCGCGTCATCGAGGAGATCCTGCAAACGCTCGGCGAACTCAACCGTCAGGGCCTGTCAATCATTCTCGTCGAACAGAAGGCGCCGCTCGTGCTCACGCTCGCGCGCCGTGCCTATCTCCTTTCGGTCGGCACGATCGCCGCCGAAATCGACCCGCGCACCATCAAGTCGCACGATGAACTCGCTCATTACTATCTGGGCTAAGGCCCGCGGCAATCTCGTTGCGCTGGTGCTGTGGGGACTTGCCGCAGCGCTCATCCTCTATTCGTACGTGACGGGTGGCTATTTCATCGCCGTTCTGCACTTCGCCTTCATCTACACGGTGCTGGTGACGGGGTTGAACATCTTCATGGGCTTCACCGGACAGGTGTCGTTCGGCCACAACGCTTTCGCGGCCATCGGCGGCTACACCTCGGCCGTGTTGACCGCGACCTACGGCTGGGAGCCGTTGTCGGCGGGCCTTGTCGGACTCGCCGGCGCGCTCATCTGCGCCCTGGTGATCGGCTACCCGGTGCTGCGTCTGCGCGGTCACTATCTTGCGATGGCGACCTTGGCGATCGGCCTCATCGTCTACGAGGTGGCGGTGCAGTGGGATTCGGTGACCAAGGGCTATATGGGCATTGCCGGCATCCCGCCTCTCGGCATCGGTGCTTACACCGTCACGTCGGACCGCGGCATTCTGGTGTTTCTGCTGATCGTGGCGGCGCTTGCGCTCCTGTCGGCGGCGGGCATCCGCCGCTCCCGCCTGGGCCGCGCCTTCGTTGCGGCCGCCGGCAGCGAGGACGCGGCACGCGCGCTCGGCATCGATGTCGCCCGTTACAAGCTCATCGCCTTCATGATCTCGGCCGCCTACGCGGCCATCGCCGGCTCTCTGTTCGTGCACGCGGTCGGCTTCGTCAGCCCGGAAGTGTTCGGCCTGCCGATGGTCGTATTGTCCTTCACGATGCTCTATGTCGGCGGAATCGGCACCATCGCGGGACCGGCGCTCGGCGCCATCATCATCTCGGCGCTGCCCGAAAGCTTCCGTACCTTCAAGGACTATCAGGACCTCGCTTACGGCGCGGCGCTGATCGCCATCCTGATCTATGCGCCGCGCGGCCTCGCATCGCTGCCGGAGCTTTGGGCGCGATGGCGCGGGAGGAAAGCATGAGCCTCCTTCGCATCGAGGGCCTCACGCGCCGCTTTGGCGGCTTGGTCGCCGTCGACGACGTGTCGCTGGACATTCCGGCCGATGGCCTCTCCGCCATCATCGGCCCGAACGGCGCCGGCAAGACGACCTTGTTCAACATGATCTCCGGCTTCATGCCGCCGAGCGCCGGCAGCGTGCACTTCGACGGGCAGAAGATCAGCGGCCTGCCGCCGGAAAGCATCGCGCGCCGCGGCCTCATCCGCACCTTCCAGCTCGTGCAGCTGTTCGAAGGGCTCACCGTTCTCGAGAACGTGAAGGTCGGCTGCCACCTGCACACGCGCGGCGGGCTGCTGGCCGCCCTGATGCCATTGTCGCGCGCGCGGGCGGAGGAAGCCTCGGTCGAGGTAACGGCGCGCCGGCTTGTCGAAGAGACCGGGCTGGCCACTCAGGCCGGGACTTACGCCGCCGTTCTGCCTTACGGCCAGAAGCGCTTGCTCGAGATCACCCGCGCGCTTGCGGCAAGGCCGAAGCTCTTGTTGCTCGACGAACCGGCCGCTGGTCTGAACCGGCAGGAGACCGATGCGCTCGCGATCTTGTTGCGCCGTATCGTTGCCGAAGGCACCGCTATTCTCCTCATCGAGCACGACATGAACTTGGTGATGAACGTTGCCGACCGCATCGCGGTGCTCGATTTCGGCCGTCTGATTGCGAAGGGCAAGCCCGACGAGGTGCGGCGCAATCCGGATGTGATCGCCGCCTATCTCGGTACCCAGGAGGCCGCCCGTGCTTGACCTTCTGGCTCAATCGATTCTGAGCGGCGTCGGCGTTGGCGCCATCTACGGCCTCATCGGCATCGGCTTTTGCGTGATCTACAACGCGAGCGGCATCGTGAACTTCGCGCAGGGCGCCTTCGTGATGCTCGGCGGGATGCTGACGCATGCCGTGATGACCAAGCTCGGCTGGCCGCTGCCCGTTGCCGCGGTGATTGCCGTCATCGTGGTCGCGGCCTCCGGCGTATTGCTCGAGCGCATTGTGGTGCGGCCGCTGTGGAATCGCGGCTCGACCATGTTCGTGATGATTCTCGCGACATTGGCGGCGCAGATCGTCGTCGAACGCATGACGCTTATCGCGGCCGGCGATCAGCCGCGTTCGCTGCCGGTGTTCACCGACCTGGCGCCGCTGCGGATCTTCGGCCTCGCCATCAGTTTCCAGTTCCTCTGGATCGTCGGCTGCTCGGTCGTCGTCATCGCCGGGCTCGCGCTGTTCTTCTCCTCGACCAAGACCGGCAAGGCCATGCGGGCCTGCTCGATCAACCGCGATGCGGCTGCGCTGCAAGGCATTCGCGTCTCGCGCATGCTGGCGCTCGCATTCGCGTTGAGCGCCGCGCTCGGTGCCGTTGCCGGCATCCTGATCACGCCGACGCAGTACACGGCGTTCAACGTCGGCGTGCCGTTTGCCATCAGCGGCTTCATCGCCGCGATCGTCGGCGGCTTCGGCCGCCCGCTCGGCGCATTCGCGGGTGGCATTCTGCTTGGCGTTGCGCAGGCGCTCGCCATCGTGTTTCTCGGCTCCGCCTTCAAGAATGTCGCGGCGCTTTCTATCCTGTTGCTGTTTCTATTTGTCCGCCCGACGGGGCTTCTCGGCCCCGCCAAGTAAACAAAGTGAGGATGTCATGGACATTCATGCGATCGACTGGAGTAAGATTGAGTGGAAGCAGATCCGCCCGGGGGTGGAGCAGAAGGCGTTTTCCGGCGACGGCGCGACCGTCGCGCTGCACCGGTTGATGCCGGGGCACGAGCCAAGGCCGCACAGCCATCCGCACGAGCAGATCGCCTACATCATGTCGGGACGCATCCGCTTCTTCATCGGCGATGAAGTGCGCGACGTCGGCCCAGGCGGCCTCGTGCTGATCCCGTCGAATGTGCGGCACTGGGGCGAGGTGATCGGTGACGAACCGGTGATGAACCTCGACGTGTTCACGCCCAAGCGCCCCGAATATGCGCCGTGAATGAGAGCGGCGCCCCTTAGGGCGCCGCAGCGGCGCTGCGATATCCGCAAATAACGGGCGGCGTGACGATCGGCGCCTGGTCGCGAGCGGCTACCGCTCGACGAAGGCCTTCTCGATGACGTAGTGGCCGGGCTCCGAGCCGCTGCCTTCGACGAAGTTTCGGTCCTTTAACATGGTGACCAGGTCGGCCAGCATCGCCGGGCTGCCGCAGATCATGACGCGATCCCGCTCGCGGTCGAGCGGCGGCAGGCCGATGTCCGAGGTGAGCTTGTTCGATGCAAGGCCGTCGGTGATCCGCCCGCGATTGCGGAACTCTTCGCGGGTCACCATCGGATAATAGATCAACTGCTGACGGACCTGCTCGCCGATGAATTCGTCTTGGGGCAGCGTCTGCGTGATGAACTCCTGGTAAGCCAATTCGGCGATGAAGCGGCAGCCGTGCACCAGAACGACCTTGTTGAAACGCTCGTACGTCTCAGGATCCTTGATGACGCTCAAAAAGGGCGCGAGGCCGGTGCCGGTGGACAGGAGATACAAAGTTTCGCCGGGCAGCAGATTGGAATGAATCAAAGTGCCGGTCGGCTTGCGGCCGACGAGCAGCTTCTCACCAGGCTTGATGTGCTTGAGGCGCGACGTCAGCGGACCGTTGTCGACCTTGATGCTGAAGAACTCGAGGTTCTCCTCGTAGCTGGAACTTGCCATGCTATAGGCCCGTAGCAACGGCTTGCCGTTGACTTCGAGGCCGATCATCGTGAACTGGCCGTTGACGAAACGAAAGCCTGTGTCTCGGGTAGCAACGAAACTGAATAGGGTGTCCGTCCAATGGCGAACATCCAAGACCGTTTCAACATTCAAACTCATTCGACGCGCCTCACTTTGAAGCCTTCACAGGCACGTTTCGTGCCACCGGTGATTTTGGGTGATCGCGCCTCGTATAGCGGAAACGGCGCCGCGCGCCAGTGACGATCCGCAATATCTGCTCTCCCGGCTTTGCAGCGCTCGGCCCCGTCGGTGAGAAGCGTCGGTACTTGGCTCTGGCGACGGACGCGTGCGCTGCCAGTTGCGGTGGTCCGGAGTGGGCGCTCGCACGCTATAAGCGCCGGGCGCCGATCCGATCGGCATCCAGGCGCGGCCAGATCGGCCTCCAGCAGACCTCTTGCATTGCGCCCTGGCACGACCATTGCTTGCATGTGTCGACGCTCAAAGAATTGCGAGGCGACGTCATGGCCCAATGCGATGTCCTCATCAAGCGTGCGCGATTGCGCGGTGTCCCCGACCTTCAGGACATCGCCGTTCGCGACGGCCGCATTGCGGCGATAGAGCCGGCGCTGACCTTCGACGCGAAGGCCGTCATCGATGCGGATGGCCGTCTCGTGACGGAATCCTTCGCCAATCCGCATCTGCATCTGTGCAAGGTCTGGACCTTGTCCATGGTGGAGGACGAAGCGAGGGAGAACTATCACGGCGAACAGATGGGCAAGGCCATGGGTGCGATCGAGGTCGCGAGCAGGGTCAAGGCCAACTACGCCGAAAGCTGGATCGTCGAGAACGCGCGCCGCGCCGTGGCGCTTGCCGCGATCTACGGCAATCTGCACATCCGCGCCTTCGCCGACGTCGATAGCAAGGCCCGTCTCGAAGGTTTGAACGCTTTGCTTAAGGTGCGCGACGAGTTCCGCGGCATCGTCGATGTGCAGGTCGTCGCCTTCGCGCAAGACGGCATTTTGCGCGAGCCCGGTACCAAGGATCTGATGCGCGAGGCAATGGAGCGCGGCGCCGATGTGGTCGGTGGCATTCCTTGGATCGAATACACCGATGCGGCGGCGGCCGAGCACATTGCTTTCTGTTTCGACTTGGCGGCCGAGTTCGATAAAGACGTGTCGATGTTGCTCGACGATGCCGGCGATCCCGGCCTGCGCACGCTGGAAATGTTCGCTATCGAAGCGATCAAACGCGGCTGGCAAGGGCGGGCTTTAGCGCATCATTGCCGCGCCATGAGCCTCTATCCGAAGCCTTATCTGCATCGGCTGATCGGCACTTTGCGGGCGGCCGATGTGTCGGTCGTCAGCGATCCGCACACCGGGCCGTTGCATGCCTGCGTACAGGAGCTGCTGGCCGAAGGCGTCAATGTCTGTCTCGGCCAGGACGATATTTCGGACGCTTACTATCCCTTCGGCCGCAACAACATGCTGGAAGTCGTCTTCCTCGCCTCGCATCTGCTCTGGATGATGTCGCGCGAGGAAATCGAGCGGCTTTACGACCTTGCGACCGTGAACGCCGGCAAGGCAATCAACGTGCCGTTGAAGATCGCGGTCGGTAGTCCTGCGAACTTGGTGGTGTCGCGCGAGCGCGACGTGCTCGAGGCTGTCCGCTTTCACGGCGAGCCCTTGCACGTCATCAGCCACGGCAAGGTCGTCGATCTTGTCCGCTTGAAGGAGATCGCCGGCCGCTGACGGCCGGCGCCGCTTCACATCTTGAGCAGGCGGCGTGCGTTCTCGCCGAGGATCTTCGCCTTGTCGGCGTCGCTGAGACTGGTTTGCTTCAACCAGTCGGTGGCGGCCTTGTTGGAAGCGAAGGGCCAATCCACCGCAAAGAGGATGCGGTCGATGCCCACTTCGGCGATGCTGCAGGCCAGCGCCGTGTCGGAGAAGTTGCCGCTCGTCGTCAGATGGAAGTTGCGACGGAATACGTCGCTAAAGCGCATGCCGTCGTAGACCGGGCGTGCCAAGAGATCGTCGATGCGCCACAGCATGAACGGGATCGCCTCGCCGAGATGGCCGAGGACGAGTTGCAGGTTCGGAAACTCGGCGAGCGCGCCGCTCAACACCATCCGCACCGCTTGCGTGCCGGTCTCGGCGGCGAAGCCCCAGACGGGGCCACGGAGCTCAGGGTACTGGCCGCTAAGGTCGTCGTAATAGACCTTGCTGACTTCGGGGCTTGGCAAAGCGGGGTGCAGATAGATCGGCACGCCGAGTTTCTCGGCGCGGGCGAGGATCGGCCAGAACGGCCGCTCGTCGAGGAATTTGCCGTTGGTCAGGCCGTTGACGACGGCGCCCTTGAATCCGAGGTCGGTGATGCAGCGTTCGAGCTCATCGGCGGCCGCCTCCGGGGCCGGCGTCGGTAGGACGGCAAAGCCGGCAAAGCGGTCGGGTTTGCCGGCGACGGTTTCGGCCAGCCGGTCATTGGTGACCTTGGCCATGCGCACGGCCGTATCCGGATCGAGTTTCTGCGTCGTCGGCCCGGCATGCGACAGCACCTGAATATCGACGCCCCCCTCGTCCATCTCGCGCAGGCGCGTTTCGCCAAGGTCGAGCAGTTTGCTGGCGATGGTCGGGGGGCGGCGGAGATCGAGGCCGGTGAAGTGCGCGACGAGGTTCGGATCGTTGTAGTGCTCTTCGATCGCGATGGTGACGGGTGCTTTGGCGTCCATCTTGAGGGTCCGTTTCGGGCCCACACGATAGAAACTTGTATGCAAAAACACATGCCAAAAATATAGGCAATGTTGCTGATTTATAAGCTACTTTTTCCCTTCGAGTATGAGCAAGATAGGCCGGAAGCGGTTCTTTTGGGAATCTTGTATGCACGGTCTCCCTGCCGGACAATCGACTGGCCTCGGTCAAGTGAAGCGCTATGCCTTCCTCCAGGCGCTCGGCGCGCGGGTGACGGACGAATTGGTCGTCACCAACCTCGCCAACACCGCCACTGAGTGGTTTTCCGTCCGGCCGTCTGACGCGAACCTCTACGCGGTCGGCATGGGCATGGTGACGCCCTATGCGCTGGGCTTGGCGCTGGCGCTGCCAGGTCGCAACGTCATCGCGCTCGATGGTGACGGCGGCATCTTCTTCGATCCGTCCGTGTTTGGGGTCATGGCCACGCAAGCGGGCGCCAATCTGACGGCGATCGTTTTCGACAATGGCGGTTATGTCTCGACCGGCAAGCTGCCGGCGGTGGGCTCGTTGAGCCATGCGGGCGTCGACATTGAGGCGCTGGCGCGAGTCTATGGCGTAACGCAGGTTGCGACCGTTGCCGACGTCGACGGCTTTCTCGCCGCGCTCGATGCCAAGCCGCAGGGCGGGCCGCGTGTCATCGTGGTCAAGACCAGCGTCGAGCAGCAGTTCGTCGGGGCGCTGCCGATGGATCTGAAAGAGAACAAGTATCGTTTCGCTCGCCATGTCGAGCAGAGCCAAGGGGTGAAAATCTTCAAGCCGTCGGCGAAGGAGCATGGCGCGAAGCCGGCGGCCGATCCGGCGTTGCGCGATGTCGGGCAATCGGGTTTCGGTCAGGTGCTGTACGAGGGCCTGAAAGAGAACGGTATCGACTTCGCGGTCGGTCTGCCGTGCAGCGGCTTTTCGGCGGCGCAGGATTTGCTGCTCAGGGACGGCACGTTCGATTACATCTCTGTGCCGCACGAAGGGACCGGCCTCGGCCTTTGCGCCGGCGCGTGGCTCGCGGGACGGCGGCCGGCGGCGCTGATTGAGAATTTCGGGCTTTTCGCCGGTGTCTATCATCTGCTGCGCGGCCATATGAGCTACGGCATCCCGACGCTCATCGTTACCGAATTCCGTGGCGACACCGGCGATCAGGAATTCTTCGCCGAAGGCGGCGAGGTGACGCCGGATGTGCTGCGCGCCATGCGCATCAATCACCGGGTGATCGAGCGTCTCGACGACATCAAGCCGGCGATCCGCGACGCGCTGCGTTGGATGGATGGGTGTCTGCGGCCCTTCGCGCTCGTGCCCACGTTCAACTTGACGCGGTTGAAGTCGTGAACGCCGACGCTAAGTCGATCGATGCGCTGCCGCCGCGGTTCGACTATGTCGTTGCCGGCGGCGGCTCGGCCGGTTGCGTGGCAGCGGCGCGGTTGTCGGAGGATCCGTCTATCACCGTGCTGCTGGTCGAGGCGGGTGCCGATACGCCGCCGGGCCAGGAGCCGGCTGAAATCCGTAGTCCGGCGCCGGTCGCGATCTTCCACGGCACGCGGTATCTGTGGCCCAAGCTCCGCGTCGTTCCGTTCTTGCACCGCCGCAAGTCGCGGTTCTACGAACAGGGCCGCGTGCTCGGCGGAGGCTCCAGCGTCAATGCGCAGGTTGGCAATCGCGGTCTTCCGGACGACTACGACGAATGGGAACGGCTCGGCGCGGCCGGCTGGGGCTGGCACGACGTGCTGCCGTATTTTCGCAAGCTGGAGCGGGACGTCGACTATGGCGCCGACAGCCAGATGCACGGTGCCGATGGGCCGATCCCGATCTATCGCGTGCCGCGCGACGAATGGCCGGAATTCTCGGTGCGGCTTGCCGCCGCCGCCGAACAGGCCGCCCTCGCCGATATCGGCGACCAGAACGGCGTTTTCACCGACGGCTATTTCGCGCCGGCCTATACCAACGAGAACCAGCAGCGCGTTTCCGCGGCGATGGCGTATCTCACGCCTGCGGTGCGCGCGCGGCCCAATCTCACCATCGTGACGGCATGCAACGTCGATCGCATCACCTTCGCCGGCAACCGGGCGGACGGTCTCGCGCTTGAGAAGGGCGGCCGTACGCGCACGATCGGCGCCGGCGAGGTGCTGCTCGCGCTCGGCGCCTTGCAGACCCCGGCGATGCTGATGCGCGCGGGCATCGGTCCGGCCGCAGTGCTGGCGGCGCACGGCATTCCGGTGGTCGCCATCCGCGAGGGCGTCGGCAAGAACCTGCGCGATCATCCCGGCACGCATCTCTGCGCGCTGGTGAAGCCCGCCGCGCGCATGCCGGCGCGGCTGAAGAAATCCGGCCACGTGGCGCTGCGCTTCACCTCGTCGTCGGCGGCGGCGCTGCCGTCCGACCTCTATATGCACAGCGGCCTGTCGTCCGCCTGGCATGGCGTCGGCCGCCGCGTCGCCTACTTCTATGTCTGGCTCAACAAGTCGCGCTCGACCGGCGAGGTCGTGCTGCAGGACACCGATCCGCGCAGCATGCCGATCGTGCGCATGAACCTGCTCGGCGCCGAGGGCGATGTCGACCGCCTTGCCGACGGCTTCCGGTTCATCGCCGGGCTTATTCGCGGCCGGGACATGGCGGCCGTCATCGAGCATCCTTTTGCCGTGCGCTTCAGTCCCTTCATCCGCTTCATGACCCAGGTCCACGCGACGAACCGCTTGGTCATGGGCGCGCTCGGCAAGCTGCTCGACGGCCCGGCTTGGCTGCGTCGGCTGCTGGTACGTCGTGTGCTATCGAACGCGCCGAGCCTCGACGCGTTGCTGGCCGATGCCGACACGCTCAAGACCTATCTCAAAACCTACGCGATGAGCGTTTCGCACGTCACTTGTACCTGCCGCATGGGCCGGCCCGACGATCCGCTGGCGGTGGTCGACACCGAAGGCCGCGTCTATGGCGCCGAGGCTTTGCGCGTCATCGACGCTTCGGTGATGCCGTCGCTGCCACGCGCCAACACCAATCTCGCGACCATGATGATCGCGGAGAAGCTGAGCGAAGCGATCCTGCGGGCGCGGACGGCGCGACAGGTGCCTTGAGCGGGAGAGCGCATGAGATTTCCGCGGCTGCATTCGACCGTCGTGCTCTACTTCGACGCGGTGCGCCGCTCCGGCTCGATCCGTGAAGCCGCGCGCCGGCTCAATGTTGCGTCCTCCGCCGTCAACCGCCAGATTCTCCAGCTCGAACAGGATATCGGTTTGCCGCTGTTCGAGCGTATCGCCACCGGCGTGCGGTTGACCGCGGCGGGTGAAGTCTTCGCGCGGCATGTGCTCTTTGTTTTGCAGGACGCCGAGCGGTTGAGCGCCGAGCTCGACCAACTCGTCGGCGTCCACGCTGGCCATGTGACGGTGGCGGCGGCCGAAGGCATCTGCATGTCGGTGATGCCGCAGGTCATCACCGCGCTGCGCGCCAAGGCGCCGCGTATCACGGTGTCGCTGCGGCGGACCGAGTCCTTGCGTATCGAGCAAAGCCTTATATCCGGCGATGTCGATCTCGGCGTCGGTTTCGACCTGCCGGTGGTGCCCGGCCTGCGCCAGGTCTTCGCCGCCAAATTCGCGATCGGCGTCATCATGCACCCGGAGCACGAGATGAGCCGGCAGGCGCGCATCCCATTATCCGCCCTGCTTGGCTATCCCCTGGTGCTGCCGGAGGACGCGGTGTCGATCATGCAGTTTCTCGCACCGGCCTTTGCCCGGCTCAACGCCAGGCCGTCGCCTACGGTGAGCACCAACTCCATCGATGCGATTCGGGCGCTGGTCGAAAGCAAGGTGGGCATTGGCATCCAGACGCGGTTCGGCATCGACCGCTCGCTCGCCGAAGGCACCCTCGTTCATGTGCCGCTCGATGCCGGCGGCCCGGTCATCAGCACGGTTTCGATCCTGTGCCGGGCGCAGTCCTCGCTGCCCGCGCCGGTCGATCTGTTGTGCCAGAGGCTGGGTGAGGAACTGCGCGCCCGGCAGGAAGCCGAGGCGGGTGCCTGATGCCGCCAGGGCATCACCCTGAGCGATTGTCTCTGCTTTCGGAGAGCGCTCAAGTCCGCCTAAGCTTGCCGCCGATACCGGGGGTGCCGGCCCCATCAGCCTTCAACGAGGATCGCCATGCCCGACGCTCTTAGCGCTGCCGAGATCTCCCCCAACCAGCTTCCTGTCATCGATGTCTCCGGCCTCTCGTCCTCGCGCGCAGAGGATCGCAAGGCTGTGGGCGCCAAGATCCGTGCCGCCTGTATCGACAACGGCTTCTTCTACATTTCGAACCACGGCATCCCGCAAGGGCTGATCGAAGCGGTGGAGCAACAGACGCGCCGCTTCTTCAGCCAGCCCGACGCCCTCAAGGCGCAGGTCGCCAAGACCCAGTCCAAGTGCAATCGCGGCTGGGAGCCGCTGAAGGCGCAGTCGCTCGATGTCACCGCGCCGCCGGATCTGAAGGAGACTTTCTATCTCGGTCTCGATCTGCCGCTCGACCATCCGATGGTTGTCGCCGGCAAGTTCAATTACGGCCCGAACCAATGGCCGGTGGATCTACCCGGCTTCAAGGCGACAATGCGCGCCTATCACGCCGCGCAGCTTGATCTCGGCGAGCGGTTGATGGTCGGCCTCGCGCTGTCGCTCGATCTGGATGAAGACTATTTCGACGGCTTCGACCGTGATCCGCTGTCGACCCTGCGGCTGCTCTATTATCCGCCGCAGCCGCTCGACGCCCTGACCAACCAGATCGGCGCCGGCGCGCATACCGACTACGGCACGCTGACCATGCTGCTGCAGGATGCCAATGGCGGCCTGCAGGTGCGCGATGTCGACGGCACCTGGATTCACGCCAAGCCGATTCCGGGAACGTTTGTCGTCAACATCGGCGATGCCATCGCGCGCTGGACCAACGACCTCTATCGCTCGACCTTGCACCGGGTCGTCAACGTCTCCGGCAAGGAGCGCTATTCGATCCCGTTCTTCTATTCTGGCAATGCCGATCACCCGCTTGCTTGCATCCCGAGCTGCCTCAAGCCGGGCGAGACGCCGAAATACCCGACCGTGACGGTCGCCGAACACATGCAGGAAATGTACAGCCGCAGCTACGGCGCCGCGGCCAAGGCGCAGGCGGCCGCTTAAGGATGATTGAGTGAGGTGAAAGCGCCCGCCGCGAGCACTGCGCGCTCCCTCTCCCCGTTGGGGAGAGGGTTGGGGTGAGGGGGCTCGTGACTCTCGATGTCGATAACCCCTCACCCGCCCGCCTTCGCTAAAGCTTCGGCGGGCGACCTCTCCCTATGGGAGAGGTGAAGGGAGCGAGCGGCGACTCAATCCAAAACGACGACGCACTAGAGCTGTTTATGGAGAGTGAGGCAAATCGCCATCTGCTCGCAGCGAAGGCCGCCACGCAAAAAGGGCCCCTTGCGGGGCCCTTTTCATTTCAGCGTCAGCGATGCGCTTACTGGTAGTCCAGCGACAGCATGTTCGGCGGCAGCTTGGTGAAGCCGATGACTTCCGGGCCGGCGACCTTGAGCACGATGTCGAACGTCTTCTGTAATGCGGGGTTCATGTCCGGCGTGAAGGTCTTCACCAGATCGCGGCGGACCTGGTCGCGGAATTCCTTGATGCCCTCGGGCGACAGCTTCATTTCCTTGCCGCGCTCTTCCCAGACGTCGTCGTTGGTCTTCAGGATTTCGTAGACCTCTTGATAGGCGGCGACGAAGGCCTTCACGTTGTCCGGGTTCTCCTTCACGTAATCGGCGCGCATGCCGAAGAAGAGATAGGGCACGGTGGGAATGCCGAGGTCCTCGGTGATGGCGCGGATCGTCACCAGCGTCTTGTACTTGCCGGAGGCCAGCATGTCGGCGGCGAGCGAATTCCACATCTGCGTGGCGTCGAGCTGGCCCTGGTCGATCGAGCCGCGCAGCAGCGGCGCGGCCGCTTCCTGGATGGTAACTTCCTTGGCGAGGTCGACGCCGTACTTCTGCTTGGCGGCCGCCTGCATGATCATCCAGTCGTAGGACGTCTTGCTGTGCACGCCGAGACGCTTGCCCTTGAGATCGGCGAGCGTCTTGATCGGCGAATCCTTCGGCACCAGCACGGTGTTGACGTAGGTCATGAACGGCGCAACGCCGACGATCGGGATGCCGCCGTCGATGATGCGCGCGGTCGCCAGCCATTCGTAGACGATCATCTCGGCGCTTTTGCTCTGCATCGCCGCCGTCGCCGTGTTGGCGTTGGTGTAGTTGATCGTCTCGAACTTGAAGCCGTACTTCTCGTCCAGCTTGAATTTCTTGATGACGAAGGGCGGAAAGGACATCGTGCCCGCCGGATTGAGCATCATGCGGATGGTGCCGCCATTGCCTTTTGCGGCGGCGAACGATCCCTTTGGCAAGGTCGACGCGGCGGCGAGGCCGAGGGCGGCGGTCGTGAACTGTCGGCGGCTCAGAGACATCGGGGGCTTTCCTTGTTGACGCGGGCTAAACGAGAGCGACTTCGGACCGGCCGGAGTGGCGGCGCAGTGCGTTGACGACGGCCTTGCTCTTTTCGATCAGGCTGTTGTCGTCGTAGGAGCGCGGGCGCGTGACGCCGGCCATGCTGACCTCCTCGCGGATGGTGGCCCCCGGGCCCTGGCTCATGACCATCACGCGATCGGCCAGGAACGACGCCTCCATGGCGTTGTGGCTGACGAACAGAATTGTGGTGCGGAAGGCCGACCAGATTTTCAGAAGGCTCTGGCGCAGATGCTGGGCCGTCATCTCGTCGAGCGCGCTGAAGGGCTCGTCCATCAGCAGGATGTCGGGCTCGATGGCGAAGGCGCGCGCGATCGATGCGCGCTGCTGCATGCCGCCGGAGAGCTGCTGCGGATAGAAGCCGGCAAAGCGCGTGAGCTCGACCAGTTCGAGCACGCGGTCGACGCGGTCGCGCCATTCATTGGCGGGAAATTGTGCCGCCTTCAGCGCGAATTCGATATTGCCGCGAACGGTTTTCCAGGGCAGCAGGCGCGCCTCCTGGAAAACGTAAGCGACGCGGAAGCCGGAGGCGATCTGCTGGCCGAACGCTTTGCCCTGGATCGTGAACTCGCCGTCGTAGTCGCTTTCGAGACCGGCGACGATGTTCAGCAAGGTCGACTTGCCGCAGCCGGAAGGGCCGAGAATGCCGACAATCTCCCCCACCTCCACCGATAGATCGACGCCATTGATCGCGGTCCAGCGGCGAGTGCCGCGCTTGCCGCCGAATTCCTTGCGAATGCGTTTCAGATCGATCTGCGGCACGCGCTGTTTTCCATCATGAGAGGGCCGCCGCAGGCGATCACTGCGAGCGCCAGCGGAAGATCCATTTCTCGAGGGTTCCGAGGATGACCAATTCGATGAACAGCATGACGAAGAGGAAGCTCAGCGCATGCGCGAGCACCTCCTTCATGTTGAACATCTGGTAATAGAATTCGATCTGGTAGCCGATGCCGTCGCCGCGGCCGAGCAACTCGGCGAACAGCACCATCTTCCAAATGAGGCCGAGGCCGAAGCGAGTCGATGCGACCAGGATCGGGGCGACTTGCGGCGCGACGACCTCGAAGACCTGTTGTGCGCGGCTGGCGCGGAACGCCTTGGCCATGCCGAGCAGCTTGGGGTCGATGCCTTTGACGCCGTCGCGAATGTTGATCGTCAGGATCGGTATGATCGGGATGGCAGCGCCGAGGATCGCGGCTTTGTCGTTGAGGCCGACGACCATGTAGCAGGTGAGCATGATCACCAGCGCCGGGATGGTGATGAAGCAGACGATCCAGACGCGGAAGAACACGGCGGCGGCCGGGACGAGGCCGATGGTGAAGCCGAGCGCCGCCGATATCGACATGGCAATCGAAAAGGCGATGACGATGCGGCCGAGCGTGATGCCGATGTCCTTCCAGATCGCGCCTTTGACCATGGCCTCGTAGAGGACTTCCGCGACCACATGAGGGGCGGGAAGGACTTTCTCCGAGAGCGCCCACGAGCCGAGATACCAGGCGCCGATGAGCGACAGCACCGAGATGAGGCTGATCAGCACATCGGTGGCGTTCGGACCGAAGCCGGAGAAGCGCGTGGCCGCAGGCTCCGACGCAGGAATTGCATCGGCGGTCGTATGGGGAAAATTTGTTGCAGATGTCCGCATGCCGAAATCCAGTGTGCGACCATCGAAGCAAGGACCGGGCCAATGTGCATACAGGGGATTTCGTTGCAAACGAGCCTTTTGTGGCCTAATTTTATAACCGGACGAGCGCCCGGCAGACCCTTGCCGTCAAATTTGTATGCAGGACTGAACAAGAAGTATGCAAAAGGCGAGAAAGAAAACGACCGCCGTGGCGGAAGGTGCGCTCCCGCCACGCGAGTCCGGCGAGACGCTGGCGGAAGTCCTGCATCGCGAGTTGGAGCAGGGCATTCTCAAAGGCGAGTTGAAGCCCGGCGACCGGCTCGACGAGGTCGAGGTGGCAAAGCGCTATGGCGTGTCGCGGACGCCGGTGCGTGAGGCGTTCAGGCTGCTCGGGGCCAACGATCTGGTCGACCTGCGCAGCCGACAGGGCGTCATCGTGCGCAAGATCGGCGTCAATACGGTGATCGAAATGTTTCAGGTGCTGGCCGAGTTGGAAGGCCTGTGCGCGCGGCTGGCCTCTCGGCGCATGTCGCCGGAGCAGGACGCGGAGTTGGGGCGGATCCACGAGCGCCTGAAGTCATCCGCCGCGGGCAGCGACGTCGACGAGTTCGACGCGATCAACCTTGCCTTTCACAGTCTCATTCACGGGGCGGCACGCAACGCTTATTTGGCGCAGGAAACGCGCCGCTTGCGTAACCGCATGGCGCCATATCTGCGCCGCGTGACGTACAAGCCGCATCGCTTCCGGACGACGATCACGGAACATCAGCAGATCATCGACGCGATCCGCGCACACGATCCGGATAAGGCTGACGAGGTGATGCGGCACCACGTCAGCCTGCTCAGCGAGGATCTCGCGGATTTCATTGCCGTCTATGATTGAATTGCTGTCTGCGATTGAGCGGCCCACGCTGCGCTAATTGGCGTTCTTGCTGCCGGTGCTCGGGATTTGAATGGTCACGTCGTAGCCCATTTTGATCGCGTTCGATGCCGGACCGAGTGCTGCCTCCAGCGCGGCTTCACGGGTCGCGTAGGCACCGGTGCGGTCACCATCGTGTTCGATGCAGAATCCGTCAGTCGCCGGGACAATGCGGTAGATGGCGGCCGTCATGTTATGCCTCCGCGCGATCGGGCCAATTCGTCATGCTCACAACGCAAACGCACGGTGCTCGCGCCAGTTCCGGTACGCCCCTCGACCGCTGGGCGCCACATCGGCCGCGGTTGCGGTTAGAATGACACCATTCGAATCATCAGACGGAGCTATCGGCGTGCGGTCGGCGGGTGCGATGTTGACGCTTCTGACGTTTTCGTTGCCGGCGCAGGCGCAAGACCCGGTCGTGCAAGGCCGGCAAATCGTCGAGGAGTTCTGTGGACCGTGCCATGCCACGGGCAAGACAGGTGCGAGCCCGCATGCGGACGCGCCGCCGTTTCGGACCTTGGCGCGCAGCTTCGATCTCGATCGTTTTCCGCAATTGCTGGAGCGCGGCATCTCCTCGAACCATCCCGACATGCCCGAGTTCAAGTTCAACGAAGCGAGCGCCCGCGCCGTCCGCGATTACTTGCGGACGGTCCAGGCGGAGCCGGAACCGCGTCCCGAGCCGCAACGTTGATCCGCGGCAAACGGAGGGTCACGCAAATGGCGGCGGATTTCGACGGCGAGTTCCTGCAGGCGCTCGGCAAGGCGACTATCGCGCGGTGGAGCGAGCTGTCGCAGGAAGCGCAGCAGCTCCTGTTCGAAGGGGCGGTCCAAACCAAGGACGATGGCTTTCGCGAGGCGCTTGCGGTCTATCTGCACGACCGCCATCCGCGGACGGCGCACTGACTAGCGGTCGCTGCTCACGCGCTCGACCGGCAGCGGGATTGTCTGCGCTACCGGTGCGTCGTCGGCGACCAATGCGCCGTACGCATCGGCCCGTCCCGCCCCATACATCGCGTCGCGACCTTTCGGGCCGAGATCTGTTGCGGTCGTCATGAGCCGCTCGCGCAGCTTCGCCGCCGTGAGGTCGGGCCTGTGCTGCAGCATCAGCGCGGCGATGCCGCTCACTTCCGCCGCGGCGAGCGACGTACCGGACGAGATTTCGTAGCCGCCGTCCGGAATGGCCACCAGGATATCCGCACCCGGCGCGGCGATGGCGATATGCTTGCCGCGGTTGGCGGCCTCGAACAGTTTGTCGTTGGTATCGGTCGCGGTCACGGCGATCACATGGGGGTCGGCCGCCGGATAAAGCGGTGGCGATTTTGCGCCGGCATTCCCAGCCGCGGCGATCAGCACGGTGTTCTTCTTGGCGGCCGCGGCGAGGCTGCGGCCAAGGGCGGGATCCTGCGGACCGGCAAAGCTCATATTGATAATGCGTGCGCGGCGCTCGATGGACCAGTCGAGACCTTTAAGGATGTTGAACGTCGTCCCCTGGGCGCCCTTATCGTCGGGATCGAAGGCGCGGACGGCAAGAAGGCGGGCATCCGGTGCTGCACCCTGGAGCTTGCCATGCGCGGCGATCAGGCCCGCAACGCCAGTGCCATGGGCATGCGGCGCCATCGGCTTGTCGAGCGTGTCGAATGACTCGGCGATACTGCCGGCGAGTTCCGGATGCGACGCGTCAATGCCGGAGTCGATCACAGCGACGAGGACGCCATCCCCTTTGGCGATCGCATGCGCCTGCGGCAGCTTGAGTTTGTCGAGCTCGTACTGAGGGAGCGCGTCGCTGGCCTTCGCCACGACTTCTTGCAGCGTGAACACGTAGTTCGGTTGCGCCGAGGCGACCACGCGGTCGGCTTCGAGCGCCCGCACCACGGTGGCAACCGAGCGCCGGTCCGGGATGCGCCAGCGGAACATGGTGGTGCCGGTCAGCGTCATCGTGCGTGACTCGATGCGCGTGAGCCGATGGCGCCGTTGTAACCCTTCGATCTGCTGCGGCGTCACCGAGCGGGCGACTTCGATCACGACTTCGTCCGGGACCATACGGCGTTCGTTCGCGCCCGGTGCATTGCTCGGACGTTGCGCGCGCTGACGCTGCGGCCGGCGTGGCCGATCGATGTCTTCAACGACCGTACCGTCGTCGACAAAGCGCGGATTGGATGGCGGAATCATCGCCGGCACGGCCATGATGATGCCCGGCACGACCGTGCCCCAGCCGGGGCCGCGATGGCCGCCGCCGTTGTATCCGCTCCCCGATCCACCACCACGCGATGGTGTCGGTGCCGCTGGTGTGGTCACCGGCGGCCGGCCGGTGCCGATATTGACGCTGCGGCTATCGTACTTCTGCGCCGAGGCGCTTGCGGCCACGACGCTCAACGTCGTTGCGGCCAGCATGCATGCGAGGGCGGTTCGGCGGACGCGGATGGCGATCGACATGGGGCGGACCTCCGTTGTCGCGTATCGTTCACTGCGTGACGGCGATGAAGCCTATGGTCTTGTCCTGCTGGAGCTTTTTCACGACCTCGGCGAGATCGGCCTTCGGCATCGCCGCCATGCCGACCCGCACTTTGTACAAACCGCCGGGCATCGGTCCCGCCACGATCGACAGCTTGTTCTCCGACAAGAAGCGATTGATGTCGTCCGAGGTCGCCTGCGGCGCGAAGCGGACCAGCGTGAAGGCGCCAACTCCCGGATCGGTCGAAGGCGCCGACGCTGTCTGGTAGCCGCCGCCGGAGGTCTCCTTGAACAACAGCCCGCCAATCAGGCCGGCTTGCAGCACGATGGCAAGCACAGCGACGGCGCCGGCATAAGCCAAGGTACGTGGCGAGAAACTTGCGAAGAACTCCGTCATGCGCAGGCCGAAGCCGCCACCGGCCGCCGCGCTCTTGCGGGCCGGCTCGGCGTCGATCTTGGAGAACAAGGCCTCCATCGCACGCGCCGACGGCGCGCCCAGCGTCTCGTTGAGATGGATGGTCTCGCCCAGCTCCTCGCGCACCAGCTCATAGCGACGCGCCAACTCGGGATCGCGCTGGAGCGCATCCTCGACGCGCTGCGCGTCGCGGCGGTTCAGAGTGCCCGCCGCATGCCACGGCAGCAGCGCTTCGATGTCGCTTTGCTGTGCGTCCTGGGTATTCTGGCTCATGGCCAACCTCGATCGATCCCTTGCTGCTTGAGGAGCTCGGACAGCTTCTTGCGCGCGTAGAACATGCGCGTTTTCACCGTCGCTTCCGGTATGCCGACGATCTTGGCGACCTCTTCCACCGACTTCTCGTGGTAGTAGACCAAGTCGATCACTTCCCGATGCTCCGTCGAAAGTCCGGCCAGGCATTGCCGCAAGGCCGAACCCTTGTCCTTCTTGGCGAGCGTGACTTCGGGATCGTCTGAATGATCCTCGATCGCGTCCGCCGTCTCGTCGTCCAGTTCGTCTTCCGGCTTGCGCCGCAAGGCCGACAGGGCCTTGAAGCGCGCAATGCTCAACATCCAGGTCGACACGGCGGAGCGGCCTTCGAATTTGCCTGCCTGCCGCCACACGTCGAGGAACACCTCGCTGATGAGGTCTTCGGCGGTCGCCTCGTTGCGCACCAGCCGCAACACAAACCGGTAGACCCGCACATGATGCCGCGCATACAGCACCTGCATGGCGAGCCGGTCGCCGCCTGCGATACGTCCGATCAGGACCTCGTCCGAACTCGTTTGCATCGCCAGAACTCGACCAACTCGTGAATGGGTCGTGCGGGACCCGCGTTAGGTTCAAGCAAAACCGAAGAAAATTGCCGCGGCCGGGATCTGGCAGAGGCCGCCTAAATTGCCCTTGTCCGCCTCATTTGGGCAAGCGTCACCGTCGGTAGCCGCAAGATTACGTTTGTATTTCTTGAACTTCGCCACGCCCGGTAGGTCGGAATGCCGGCATACCGGAAAAACTTATGAACCTTTTCCGCGGCGGCGCCGACCCATGGCCGTGGACGTGATGACCACGCCCCCCGAACCCAGGAGAGACGCCATGTTCCGCAAGCTTACCATCGCCCTCGCTGCCACCGCCGCTCTCGGCGCCGCCGCGCTTGCCCCCACCGCCGCCTCGGCCGGCCCCGGCCCGAAGTTTAAGGGCCCGCATTGGCATCATCATCACGGTTGGCACGGCGGCGGCTTCGGCTTCTACGGTGCGCCGGTCTATGCCGCCGGCGGCGACTGCTACTATGTGCGCCGTGTGGTCTTCACGCCCTACGGCAAGAAATTCCGCCGCGTGCTGGTCTGCGACTGATCGGATCGCTCAGTGACTATTGATGGCCCTGGCTTCGCGTAAGGCGGAGCCGGGGCTCTCGTCATTTGCGCATGGCCGGGCTTCCCTTGACACTCCGCCGCGGGTCAATTGTGACAGGAGCGCCGAGCAAGGAACGATCGGACATGAGCGCTAGCACCTCTAACCCTTTCGACCTCACTGGGCGGGTCGTGCTTCTGACAGGCGCGACGCGCGGTCTTGGTTTCGAGATGGCCCGGCTGTTGGCGCGCTGCGGCGGCCATGTTGTCGTCAATGGCCGGGATAGCGGACGCGCCGAAGGTGCCGCGGCGGCCATCCGTGGTGAGGGCGGTAGGGCCTCTGCCGCGGTCTTTGATGTCACGGATCTCGATCGCGCGGCCGCGGCCATTGCTGCGGTTGCCGCGGCGCATGGCCGTCTCGACGGCTTCGTCAACAATGTCGGTACGCGCAATCGCAAGGGCCTGCTCGATTTGTCTCTCGCCGAGATCCGAGAGCAGATCGAAGCCAATCTCATCGGCGCGATGTGGCTCGCGCGCGCCGCCGCGCAGGTTATGATCCCACGGCGGCACGGCCGTATCATCAATGTGACGTCTATCGCGGCGCGCATGGCGATTTTGCCGGACGCGGCTTACGTCGCCTCGAAAGGCGGGCTCGAGGCGCTGACGCACTCCCTCGCCGCCGAAGTCGGGCCGCATGGCATTACCGTCAACGCCATATCGCCCGGCTTTTTTGCCACCGAAACCAATCTAGGTATCGTGAACAATGCGGAGGTGGGGCCACGGCTTGCGGCCCGCACGGCGCTCGGCCGGTGGGGGCAGCCGCACGAGATCGCCGGTGCCGCGGCGTTCCTATGTTCCGATGCCGCGAGCTTCGTAACCGGCCAAACACTCGTCGTCGACGGTGGTACGACGGTGACCGCCATCTGAGCAGGGTGGGGACGGACATCCTCGCGCAATATCCCCTTCGTCAGACTGTCATGGTTGCGTGGCGGTCTGGCGAGACCGCCCATGTCCGGCGCTCTAGGCGACAAAAAAGCGCATTTCCGGGATTTCGTGGCGCGGCCACGGGCCCCTGCAGTATCCGGCCTCATTCGGGCCGTGTTTGCCATAGCACCGTGAGCGGCACCCGGCGCTCTCGCGTGCAGCATGGAGTTCTGCTAGTGGGGGCGGATGGGTGCGCCGTCGATGGCGCATGGCGCTGTGGGGGCAGGCCAGTTGGCCGGGGCGCCAGTCCGGAGGAACGATGCTCGATGCGTTGCGCGCGGTGGCGCGTTTTTTTCAGGTGACGATCGGCTGGAATCGTATCGGTGTCGTGCTCAGCGCCGCCATTATCGGCATCGCCGCGTATGTGCTCTTCCACATGCTGCGCGATATCCAGGTCAACGAGGTCTACAACGCGCTGAAAGCCGTTGAAGGCCGGCACATTGCGCTCGCCGCGCTTTTCGTTGCCCTAGGCTATTTCACGCTGACGTTCTACGACCTGTTTGCCTTGCGCACGATCGGCAAGGCCGACGTGCCGTATCGCATTGCGGCGATGGCCGGATTCACGAGCTATTCGGTCGGTCACAATGTCGGTGCGACGGTCTTCACCGGCGGCGCAGTGCGTTACCGGATCTATTCCGCCTACGGCCTGGATGCCGTCGACGTTGCCAAAATCTGTTTCGTCGCCGGTCTGACCTTCTGGCTCGGCAACGCCACCGTGCTTGGCCTGAGCGTCGCTATCACGCCGCACGCCGCCGAGCCGATCACCCAGCTTCCAGCCTGGCTCAACCGCATCATCGCCTGCGGCATCTTGGCGGTGCTTGGCTCTTACGTCGCCTGGGTGTGGACCGCGCCGCGCGAGATCGGCAAAGGCGGTTGGAAAGTGCATCTGCCCAGCGGGCCGAACACCCTGCTGCAAATCGTGATCGGCATCTTCGATCTCGGCTTCTGCGCCTTGGCCATGTACATGCTGATCCCGGCCGAGCCGCAAATCGGTTTCGTCACCCTGGCCGTCGTCTTTGTTTCGGCGACGTTGCTCGGCTTCGCCAGCCATGCGCCCGGCGGTCTCGGCGTGTTCGACGCCGCGATGCTTGTGGCGCTGTGGGAGTTCGACAAGGAAGATCTGCTGGCCGGCTTGCTCCTGTTCCGGTTGCTGTATTATCTCGTGCCGTTCGCGGTGGCGCTCGTCATTCTTGGCATTCGCGAGTTCTGGCTCAGTACGCATGGCGCGCGCCGCAAGCCTGAATTGAAATCGGTACATGCGAGCGAGCCTATGCGCAGCGAGTTCGAGCCCGAAAAGACCGATGCCGTTTAAGCCATGGCCGTGAATGACGAAGCGCTCAGTCGCGCGCCGCGCTCGAATTGGCCGGGCCGATTGCGTCAGGCTTGGAAAGTATTGCGCGGCACGCCGATCGACAACGGGACCGGCGCCATTCCGCCTTTGGCAAATGGCTCTTTCCATGCGCAGGCGCCACTCATCGAGTCGCTGATCGGTGGCCTGCCCGGCCCAGCCATCGTGCTGGATCGGGATAGCCGCGTCATCGCCTTCAACAGCGCGGCGACATCGATCGCTCCTGTTCTGCGCCGGGGCGAGCCGGCGCTGATTTCGCTGCGCATGCCCGAACTGGTCGACGCCATTCGCCGGGCTGGCAAACGGCGCGAGCCGCAACGCGTCGAATTTTTCGAGCGCGTACCGCTCGACCGCTGGTTTGAAGCTTTTGTCACGCCGGTAAAGCTTGCTGGGGGGGCGGACAGCCGGCCCGACATTCTGCTGCTGACGTTTAACGACCTGACGCCGCTGCGCCGGGTTGAGGAAATGCGCGCCGACTTCGTTGCCAATGCGAGCCACGAATTGCGTACACCGCTCGCCGCGCTACTCGGCTTCATCGAAACCTTGCAGGGGCCGGCCAGATCCGACGCCGTGGCGCGTGAGAAGTTCCTCGGCATCATGCAGGCGCAGGCCACCCGCATGGCGCGGCTGATCGACGATCTGTTGTCGCTGTCGCGCATAGAGCTGAACGCGCACTTGCAGCCCAGCACGCCGGTCGATCTTGCCGTGATCGTGCGGCAGGTGGTCGACGGCTTGCAGACCCTCGCCCGCGACCGTGAGGTCGAGATCAAGGTCGCGACCCCGGAGGCGCCGGTGATTGTGCTCGGCGATCGTGACGAGCTCATCCGGGCGCTCGAGAACCTGGTCGAGAACGCGCTCAAATACGGCGCGGCCGGAAAGCGGGTCGATATTACGCTGGCGCCCGGCCAGACCCGGGCCGGCGCGCCGGAGGCGCGCTTGTCGGTGCGTGATTACGGTCCCGGCATCGCGCCGGAGCATCTCCCGCGGCTGACCGAGCGCTTCTATCGGGTCGACGTGGCGGACAGCCGCCAGCAAGGCGGCACCGGTTTGGGCCTCGCCTTGGTCAAACATGTGCTCAATCGCCATGGCGGCAGACTGTCGATCGAGAGCACTTTGGGCCAGGGAGCGAGTTTTACAATGCACCTGCCCTTGCGCACCGCCGAGTCCGTCATCGGCGGATAAAATCTAGTTAAATCATATACTTGATACGTCATCGTACTGTCATCTAAAGTTCATAGAACGGTGACGGGCGATGCCTATGGCTGGCCCCGCGATCTCGGAACGGCTTGCGCTCGCGCAATGACAAAGCCCTCTGAGGCACGCACGGAGAGCGTATTTTTGAGCAACAGCGGCCGCCCGAGGTTGGGCGCAACGAGGGTGTCATGGGGCGTTCGGCTCCGTGCGCGTCTCTGGCCGTCAACATGGAGAAAACCCGTGAAACATTGGACCGCACTGGCAGCCGCCGGCTTCCTTGCCGCCGCCGCCTTCGTACCGGCGAGCGCCGCCGACATTTCGGGCGCCGGCGCGACCTTCCCTTATCCGGTCTACGCCAAGTGGGCGGATGCCTATAAGAAGGAGACCGGCAACGGTCTGAACTATCAGTCGATCGGCTCCGGCGGCGGCATCAAGCAGATCAAGGCCAAGACCGTGACGTTCGGCGCTTCCGACGCGCCGCTGCCGGGCAAGGAGCTCGACGAGGCCGGCCTTTCGCAGTTCCCGATGGTGATGGGCGGCATCGTGCCGGTCGTGAACCTCGACGGCGTGAAGCCGGGTGACCTCGTGCTCGACGGCCCGACGCTGGCCAAGATCTTCCTCGGCGACATCAAGTCCTGGGACGACGCCGCGATCGCCAAGCTGAACCCGAACGCCAAGCTGCCGAAGCAGGCGATCGCCCTCGTTCACCGTTCGGACGGGTCGGGCACCACCTTCAACTTCACCTACTACCTGTCGGACGTCAGCCCCGACTGGAAGTCGAAGGTCGGCACCAACACCGCGGTGCAATGGCCTGCCGGTATCGGCGCCAAGGGCAACGAAGGCGTCGCCAACAACGTCGGCAACACCAAGGGCTCGATCGGCTACGTCGAGTACGCCTACGCGCTGCAGAACAAGCTGACCTTCACCAAGATGGTCAACAAGGGCGGCAAGACCGTGTCGCCGACCTCGGAAGCGTTCCAGGCCGCGGCTGCCAACGCCGACTGGAAGTCGCAGCCGGGCTACGGCGTGATCCTCGCCAACCAGCCGGGCGACAAGTCCTGGCCGATGACCGCGGCGACGTGGATCCTCGTCTACAAGAAGCCGGCCGACGCTGCCGCCACCACCGAAGCGCTCAAGTTCTTCGCTTGGGCCTACAAGAACGGCGGCAAGATGGCTGAAGAACTCGACTACGTGCCGATGCCGGCCAATGTCGTGAAGGACATCGAGGCTACCTGGAAGTCCGACATCAAGGACGCCAGCGGTAAGTCGCTGTTCTAATCCAAGGAAAGTTGGGGAGGGGCGCCATGGGTGCCTCTCCCTTTCTCACCGCCTCGCCAGAGGTGGCTTGTCTTACGGCCGCAAGGTCGGTTGAGTGGCTCCCTGACGCAGTGCAAGCCGAAGGAGAGCCCGCGTGCAATCATCCCGGAGGGGACCCGTGGTGGACGTTGCGTTACAGGGCGGGGCTGCCAGCGTGGCCCAGCAGGTCGATCGGGCTAAGGTTCTTCAACGCCTGCGCATGAGTGACGCGGTGTTCCGCGGTCTGACGCGTGCCGCGGCCATTACCGTTCTGATCATTCTCAGTGGTATCATTATTTCGTTGGTTTACGGCTCGTGGCCGGCGCTGCGTGCGTTCGGTCTGACCTTCCTGGTCGATGAGTCCTGGAACCCGGTGACGGAGCGCTTCGGCGCGATCGCGCCGATCTACGGCACCATCGTCACTTCGGTCATCGCCATGCTGATCGCGGTTCCGGTCGGTCTGTTCATCGCGATGTTCCTGACCGAGCTGTGCCCGATGTGGCTGCGCCGCCCGATCGGCATCGCCATCGAGTTGCTCGCCGGCATCCCCAGCATCATCTACGGCATCTGGGGCCTGTTCGTGTTCGCCCCTTTCCTACAGCAATATGTGCAGCCGTTCCTGATCGAGGTGTTCGGCAACGTTCCGGTGCTGTCGACGCTGTTCGCCGGCCCGCCTTACGGCATCGGCGTGCTGACCGCCGGTCTGATCCTCGCCATCATGGTGTTGCCCTTCATCACCTCGATCTCGCGTGACGTGTTCGAGGCGGTGCCGCCGGTGTTGAAAGAAGCGGCCTACGGCCTCGGATGCACCACCTGGGAAGTCGCCCGTTACGTCGTGCTGCCCTATACCCGCGTCGGCGTCATCGGCGGCGTCATGCTCGGCCTTGGCCGTGCGCTCGGCGAAACCATGGCGGTGACCTTCGTCATCGGCAATGCCCACCACATATCCGGCTCGATCCTGGCGCCGGGCACGACGATCTCGGCGACCATCGCCAACGAATTCACCGAGGCCGTCGGCGATCTCTACACCTCCTCGCTGATCGCGCTCGGTCTGATCCTCTTCGTCATCACCTTCATCGTTCTCGCCTTCGCGCGACTGATGCTGATGCGCCTCAATGCCAAGGTGGGAGGCTAACGCCATGGCGCTTTACGACACCCGCCGCGCCCGCAACAAGTTGGCCGTCGGCCTTGCGATCGCCGCAACCCTCTTCGGCCTTGCTTGGTTGGTGCTGATCCTTGCGGTCCTGCTCTGGGAAGGCTTCAGCGGCCTGTCCCTGCGCGTCTTCACCGAGATGACGCCGCCGCCTGGCGCGGCCGGTGGTCTGCTAAACCCGATCATGGGCAGCCTGATCATGACCGTCATCGCGGTCGTGATCGGTACGCCGCTGGGCATGCTCGCCGGCACGTACATGGCGGAGTACGGGCGCTACGATAAACTCACCGCAGTGGTGCGTTTCATCAACGACATCCTGCTCAGCGCTCCGTCGATCGTCGTCGGTCTGTTCGTCTATGAGATCGTCGTGGCGCAGATGGGCCACTTCTCCGGCTGGGCCGGGGCCATCGCCCTCGCCGTCATCGTGGTGCCGGTGGTGGTTCGCACGACCGAGGACATGCTGACTCTCGTGCCCGACACGCTGCGCGAAGCAGCCGCCTCGATCGGTTTGCCGCGTTCGCTGATGATCAAGAAAGTCGCCTACCGCGCCGCGCGCGCCGGCATGGTCACCGGCGTGCTGCTAGCCGTGGCGCGCATCTCCGGCGAAACCGCTCCGCTGTTGTTCACCGCGCTCAACAATCAGTTCTGGAGCATGAACATGAATGCGCCGGTGGCCAGCCTGCCGGTCGTGATCTTCCAGTTTGCGCTGAGTCCCTACAAGGACTGGCAGGAACTGGCGTGGACCGGCGCTCTCATCATCACCCTGGCGGTGCTGGCGCTTAGCATCACCGCACGTTCCCTCGCGGCACAGAGAAAGTCATGAACAGCGTAGCATCGTTCACCGTTCCGACCGTCAACAATGCGCCGATCAACGTCGAAGGTTTGACGGAGAAGATCTCCGTGCGCGATCTCGACTTCTTCTATGGCGAGCATCGTGCGCTGAAGAATATCAACGTGCCGCTCTATAAGGGTAAGGTCACGGCGTTCATCGGTCCGTCCGGCTGCGGCAAGTCCACGCTGCTGCGAATCCTGAACCGCATGTACGATCTCTATCCGAACCAGCGCGCCGCTGGTCACGTCCGCTTGGATAACGAAGATATCCTGGCGCCGTCGCAGGATCTCAACCTGCTGCGCGCGAAGGTCGGCATGGTGTTCCAGAAGCCGACGCCGTTTCCGATGACGATCTACGAGAACATCGCCTTCGGCATCCGGCTTTATGAGAAGCTGTCTAAGTCGGAGCTCGACGACCGCGTCAAGAGCGCCCTTGAGCGGGCCGCGCTGTGGAACGAGGTCAAGGACAAGCTCAACGCCAACGGACAATCGCTGTCGGGCGGCCAGCAACAACGTCTGTGCATTGCCCGCACGGTCGCCGTGCGCCCCGAGGTGATCCTCTTCGACGAGCCGTGCTCGGCGCTTGATCCCATCTCGACGGCCAAGATCGAAGAGCTGATCGACGAGCTCAAGGACGATTACACGATCGCGATCGTCACCCACAATATGCAGCAGGCGGCGCGCGTCTCCGACTTCACGGCCTTCATGTATCTCGGCGAAATGGTCGAATTCGACGAGACCACCAAGATCTTCACGACCCCGACCGATCGTCGCACTCAGGATTATATCACCGGCCGCTTCGGCTAGCGCGCGACAAGAGCGCGAAGGACAACGACAAATGACCGACCAGCAACATACCGCGAAAGCCTTCGATTCCGACTTGCAGGACTTGTCCCGCATGGTTGCCGAGATGGGCGGACTTGCCGAAAAGCAGGTGGCCGAAGCCGTTGCCGCTCTGGCCCGGCGCGACACCGCGCTGGCGCAGCGCATCACCGAGGCCGACACCAGCATCGATAAACTGCAGCACGAGATCGAGGAAAAGGCGGTTCTCACCATCGCACGTCGTCAGCCGATGGCGGTCGACCTGCGCGAGATCGTTGGCGCGTTGCGCCTTGCCAACGATCTGGAGCGTATCGGCGATCTCGCCAAGAACATTGCCAAACGCGTCATTGCGCTGAATGCGGAATTTCCCCCGCCGAAGCTGATCCGCGGCGTCGAGCACATGACCGATCTACTGCTCGAGCAGCTCAAGACGGTGCTCGATGCTTATGTGCGCCGCGACATCAGCAAGGCGCTGTCGGTGTGGCGCGGCGATGAAGAGATCGACGCGGTGTGCACCTCGGTGTTCCGTGAGCTGCTCACCTATATGATGGAAGACCCGCGCAACATCACCTTCTGCATCCACCTGATGTTCTGCGCGAAGAATATCGAACGCATGGGCGATCACGCCACCAACATCGCCGAGACCGTGCATTACATCATCGAAGGGCGCCCGATTGCCGACAAGCGGCCGAAGGGCGACACCACGACCATCCCGGCGTTGCGTGCGGCGGGGGAGTAACCGCGAGACCATAAGATGAGCGCCCGCATCCTGATCGTCGAAGACGAGGAGCCGCTGACGATGCTCCTCCGCTATAATCTCGAAGCGGAGGGATACGAGGTCGAAACCGCCGCCCGCGGCGATGAGGCCGATACCCGCCTGAAAGAAGCGACCCCCGACCTGGTCGTGCTCGATTGGATGCTGCCGGGCCTCTCCGGCATCGAGCTTTGCCGTCGTCTGCGGGCCCGCCCCGAAACACGGCAATTGCCCATCATCATGCTCACCGCGCGAGGCGAGGAGAGCGAGAAGGTGCGCGGTCTGGCGACCGGCGCCGACGATTATATCGTCAAACCGTTCTCGGTGCCGGAACTGCTTGCGCGTGTGCGCGCGCTGCTGCGCCGGGCCAATCCAGAGCGGGTCGCCAACGTGTTGACCATCGGCGATCTCGAGCTCGACCGTGAAAAGAAACGCGTCTCGCGTTCGGGCCGTGCGATCGATCTCGGCCCGACCGAGTATCGCCTGCTCGAGTTCCTAATGGAGCGTCCGGGTCGCGTGTTCTCGCGCGAGCAGTTGCTCGACGGCGTCTGGGGTTCGGACATCTACATCGATGAGCGGACCGTCGACGTCCATGTCGGCCGTCTGCGCAAGGCGATCAATCGTGGCCAAGCCGCCGATCCGATACGGACCGTGCGCGGCGCCGGCTACGCGCTCGACGACCGCTTCGGGCGGATGAACTAGTGCGCGCTTATCCCTCCCCCGCTCGCGGGGAGGGTGGCGAGCGAAGCGAGCCGGGTGGGGGTCGCTTTCAATTGCGACGTTACTCACCCCCGGCGCTGCGCGCCGGACCCTCCCCTTTCAGGGAAGGATAAGAAAGCAAAAACAAAAAGGCCGGGCAGTGCGCCCGGCCTTTTTCGTGATCGGTTGATTGCGCTCAGCCTCTGAATGCCCGCTTCTCACGTCGGCGATCATTGGCCGGCTGATAGGCCACGCGGCAGTGGAACGAGCAGTAAGGTTGTTCGTTCGAGGTGTCGCCGCCGCAGAAGAAGAAGTCCGACGCGCCCGGATCACCCACCGGCCAGCGGCAGGTATGCTCGTTGAGCTGCAGCAACGTCTTGCGCTGCTCCGTCGGAATTTCGATCAGTTCCGGCTCGGGCTCCGGCTCGTACTCGTAAGCGAGCGCGGTATTGCCGCGGACTGCCGGCCGCGAAACGCGCAGCATGTGACCGGAAGAGCGCGCTTTACGCGGCCGCGGCGCGGCCGAGGACGGGCTCTTGGCGCGGCCGGAGAGGCCCAGGCGATGCACCTTGCCAATCACCGCGTTGCGGGTGATGCCGCCAAGCTCGGCCGCGATCTGACTGGCGGAAAGCCCGTCCGACCACAGCTTCTTGAGAAGTTCGACCCTCTCGTCCGTCCAGCCCATCGGTATTCTCCCAGGCGCCCTAGCCTTGGTTAGAATCCATCCCCGACGACCGGTGCCTCCCCAAGCGGGCACCCGGACGCGTACGCTCCAGGGATGAACTAGAAATCTATCTCGCCGTACGAAATGTCGTACTGACTTGACCAAAACGCTACAATATGGGGTGACTCGCGTGCAAGCACCGCGCGGGCCCAAACCGCAGCTACCAACAGTTTTCCAATAGAATCCGGGCTTGCGGCGTAATTGAGTCCGCGAATCGCTCGGCGCCAAAAGGTTGACTTGGAGCCGCCCGGCAATAAAATACGTCGTAACAGTGCCGCCCGGCGAGGCGGCACGTTTCGTTTTGGCCCGCGCATGCACCCGAACCCGGGCGACCGGCGCGGGGAGACATCCAGCCGATACCGAGCAGGATCGGCCTGATGATGAAAGAAGTTGGCCGTGACCTCGCACCTTTTGCCGACCTACGCGCGCGTCGATCTCGCTTTTGAGCGGGGTGAGGGCGCTTGGCTTTATACGGCTACGGGCGAGCGTTATCTCGACTTCACCTCGGGCGTTGCCGTCAATGCACTCGGTCACGCCCATCCCAAGCTGATCGCGGCGCTGACCGAGCAGGCGCACAAGGTCTGGCACGTGTCCAATCTGTACCGTGTTCCCGGCGCGGAACGGCTGGCCGATCGCTTGTGCGCGGCCTCCTTTGCTGACTTTGCGTTCTTCTGCAACTCCGGCACCGAGGCCATGGAAGGCGCCATCAAGATGGCGCGCAAGTATCACGCCGTATCGGGTCGGCCCGAGCGGTTCCGCATCATTACGTTCGAAGGCGCGTTCCACGGCCGCACGCTGGCGGCGCTCGCCGCGACCGGCAACAAGAAGTATCTTGAAGGCTTCGGCCCGCCGGTCGAAGGCTTCGACCAGGTGCCTTACAACGACATCGAGGCGGTCAAGAAGGCCATCGGTCCGGCAACCGCCGGCATCCTCATCGAGCCGGTGATGGGCGAGGGCGGCGTGCGCGTCGTGCCGCATTCCTTCCTGCGGGCGCTGCGCGAGCTGTGCGACCAGCACGGTCTCCTGTTGATCTTCGACGAGATCCAGACCGGCATCGGCCGCACCGGCGCGCTGTTCTCGTATCAGCTCTCGGGCGTGGAGCCCGACATCATGACGCTGGCCAAGGCTCTCGGCGGCGGTTTCCCCATTGGTGCTTTCCTCGGCACGGCGGAAGCGGCCAAGGGCATGACCCCGGGCACACACGGCTCGACCTTCGGCGGCAACCCGCTCGCCGTTGCAGTCGCCAACGCGGTGCTCGACGAGGTGATGGCCGATGGCTTCCTCGAGGGCGTCAAGCAAAAGACGCTCAAGCTGAAGCAGCGGCTCGCCGAGCTGAAGGATCGCCACGCCTCCGTGATCGCCGAGGTGCGCAACGAAGGCCTGCTGATCGGCCTGCGTTTGGTGCCGCCGGTCGCCGAAATGGTGGATGCGCTGCGGGCCGAGAAGATGGTGGCGCCGGCCGCCGGCGACAACGTCCTGCGCCTCCTGCCGCCGCTGATCATCGGCGACGAAGAGATTGCGTTCGCAGTCGACGCCATCGATCGCGCCTGCCAGCGGCTGGCGCAGGCCCACGCTCCCGCCAAGGGAGCCGCCTGATGTCTGGCAACGACGTGCGGCATTTCCTTGATCTGATTGATATTCCGAAGCCGGTCCTGCATGGGCTCATCGACAAGAGCCGTGCGATGAAGGCCGAGCGTGCCAAAGGCGTGCGTCGCGCGCCGCTCGAGGGCAAGACGCTGGCGATGATCTTCGACAAGCCGTCGACGCGCACGCGCGTGTCCTTCGACGTCGCCATGCGCCAGCTCGGCGGCGAGGCGATCATGCTGACCGCTCAGGAGATGCAGCTCGGACGCGGCGAGACGCTCGCCGACACCGCGCGCGTCCTGTCGCGCTTCGTCGACGCCATCATGATCCGCACGCTCGATCACGAGGCGGTCGCGGAGATCGCGCGCTATGCGACGGTGCCGGTGATCAACGGGCTGACGCGCCGGTCGCATCCCTGCCAGGTGCTGGCCGACATCATGACCTATGTCGAGCATCGCGGCCCCATCCAGGGGCGCACCCTGGCTTGGTCGGGCGACGCCAACAATGTCTGCGCCTCGCTGATGCACGCTGCGGAACGCTTCGACTTCCGTCTGCGCGTCGCGACCCCGCCGGAACTCAAGCCGAAGAAGTGGCTGATGGACTGGGTGAAGTCCTCCAAGGCGGCGATCGAGATCGGCGATGATCCGGAAGCGGCGGTGAAGGATGCCGACTGCGTCTTCACCGACACCTGGGTATCGATGGGCGATCGCGAGGCCAAGCACCGCCACAACATCCTCAAGCGCTATCAGGTCAATGCCAGCCTGATGGCCAAGGCGAAGCCGGACGCGTTATTCATGCACTGCCTGCCGGCGCATCGCGGCGAGGAAGTCACCGACGAGGTGATCGACGGGCCGCAGTCCGTGGTGTTCGACGAGGCCGAGAACCGTCTGCACGCGCAGAAGGGCCTCCTCGCCTGGTGCCTGCACGCCGACGCCTGAGAGAGCGGCGTTACAGCGGATCCACCCGCGCTGCCGTCCGGCGGCGCGGCCGTAATGTGCCCGGCCAGCCACACTGCTGTCGCTAAGAAGACGTGGACGCCCGGCATAAAGCCGGACGGGACGACCGAGATCTCAGGACTCGAAATTCGGCGCTCGTGCGCTACATAAGACGTCATGACCGACATGAGCGACTATTCAGCGATCCCGACCCGGGCACCGTCCGCTGCCACCGTGGACGATGCCGTGCTGCCGTTCGAGGTTTCTAGCCTCGATCTGCGCGGCCGCGTGGTCCGTCTCGGCCCCGTGGTGGACGAGATCCTCGAGAAACACGCCTACCCGCAACCCGTGGCCAAACTTCTCGGTGAAGCCTTGGTGCTCACGGTGATGCTCGGTTCGGCCCTCAAGATCGAGGGCCGCTTCATTTTGCAGACGCAGGCCGATGGCCCGGTGCGGATGCTGGTGGTCGATTTCATGGCGCCCAACAAGGTGCGCGCCTGCGCGCGCTTCGATCAGGATCGCGTTGCCGAGGCTATTGCCGCGGGCAAGACCGATGCCGGTACGTTGCTCGGCGACGGCCATCTCGCGATGACCATCGACCAGGGGCCCGATATGAGCCGCTATCAAGGGCTCGTGGCCCTCAATGGCGGCAGCCTGGAGGATGCCGCGCACGAGTATTTCCTGCGCTCCGAACAGATTCCGACCCGCGTCCGGCTTGCCGTCGCGGAGGAACTGCGCGCGCGCGAGGGCGGTGCCACGCATCGCTGGCGCGCCGGCGGTATCATGCTTCAGTTCCTGCCGAAGTCAGCGGACCGCGCGCGCGTCGCCGACCTTCATCCTGGCGATGCGCCGGAAGGCGTCGAGGCGCATGCCGTCGTGGAGGACGAGTCCTGGGTCGAAGGCCGCGCGCTGGTGTCGACTGTCGAGGACGTCGAACTGATCGATCCTGAACTGTCGAGCGAGCGCCTCGTCTATCGGCTCTTCCACGAGCCGGGCGTGCGCGTGTTCGAGGCCACTGATGTGCGCGCGGAATGCTCCTGCTCGCGTGACGCCGTGGAGAGCATGCTCAAAAGCTTCTCGCAGGATGACCGCGATCACATGGTCGAGAACGGCAAGATCTCCGTTACCTGCGAGTTCTGCAGCGCGAATTACGAGTTCGCGCCCGCCGATGTGGGCGCCAACGAAAGCTGACGGCGCGTGCTAGCATGGCGGCATGCGCCCGATTCTCGCCGCTCTGCTGGTGATCGCGCCCGCCGCCGCAAGTGCGGAAAGTTGTCCGGCACCGCTCGCCGCCGCCCATAAACTTGTTCTGGTGACAGCCACGACGCTTGCAAGCAGCACGGCAAGCCTGCAACGCTTTACCCGCGCCTCACTTCAATCGCCGTGGCTGGCAGACGGAGGCCCGACAACGGCGCTGATCGGCCGCAACGGCGTCGCATGGGGATATGCGTTTCGCCGCATGGCGCGGCCCGGCGAGCCGATCAAGACCGAAGGCGACAAGCGCGCGCCGATCGGCTTCTATCGTCTCGGTGCGAGCTTCGGATTTACGCCGTCGTTACGCCAGGACCAACTGCGGATACGCGCCGATACCGTCTGCGTCGACGACGCGTCATCTCCTGCCTACAACACCATTACCTCGCGTGCGCGCATCGGCAGCGAGGTGCATGGCGAGAACATGGCGCGCGTGCCCTACTACCGGCATGGCCTCCTGGTGGATTATCCCACCAGCCGCGCGGCGCGCGGTGGCTCGTGCATTTTCGTCCATCTGTGGACGCCGAATAATAAAGGAACTGGCGGCTGCGTCGCTTTGCCCGAGCCGCAGCTCATTAGTCTCCAGCGCTTTGCCGAAAGCGGTGCCGTGCTCGCCATTCTGCCGCATCAGGCGCTCGAGCGCTTCAAGGGCTGTTTGCCGTGACCGTCGTGCTTCAGTTGATCGTGCGCTCTGCGTAGCTTGAATCGAGCGAGAAGGCTGGGATCTCGATGTCGAATCGTTCTCCGTCGGCCGTCACCATGCCGTAGCTGCCGACCATGAAGCCGGATGGGGTCGGCAGGGGCACGCCGCTTGTGTATTCGTATGACTCGCCGGGCTTGAGCACCGGTTCCTCGCCCACGACGCCGGGGCCTTTGACTTCCTGCAGGCGACCGGTTGCATCGGTGATGCGCCAATGGCGTGTCTTGAGTTGGACAGTTTCATCACCAAGATTTGTAATGTCGATCGTATAGGCCCAAAAGTAATAACCGTTGCTGGGCGACGACCGCTCCGAAACGAAGCGGGGCGTCACTGTGACCTCGATCTTGCGGGTAACCGCGCGATACATCTATCTAGAATCCTGCTACTTTACGGCGGCTGTTGCTCTCGCGACCCGCGCCTGGATTATGACCGAAAGCTCGCACGAAAGAAACGGCGTCCATGGCTCCGGTTAAGACCGAACGCGACCTGCGGCTTGATCTGTTCCGCGGTTTGGCCCTCTGGCTGATCTTCCTCGACCATATTCCGTCGAACGCGGTGAGCTGGATCACTATCCGCAACTATGGGTTTTCCGACGCGACCGAGATCTTCGTCTTCATCTCGGGCTACACTGCGGCGTTCGTTTACGGCCGCGCCATGCAGGAGCATGGCATCATGGTGGCAGGGGCACGCGTGCTCAAACGCGCCTGGCAGATCTACGTCGCACATGTCTTCTTGTTTGCGATCTATCTCGCCGAGATTTCCTATGTCGCCCATTCCTTCGACAACCCGCTTTACACGGAAGAAATGGGTGTCCTCGACTTTCTGAAGAACCCCGACGTCACGATCCTTCAGGCGCTGGTGCTGAAGTTCAAACCGGTGAACATGGACGTGCTGCCGCTCTATATCGTGTTGCTGGCCGGCTTTGCGCCGGTGTTGTGGTTGTTGCTGCGTGCACCGTCGCTGGCGCTTATCGCATCCGCGGTGCTGTATACGCTGACATGGTTGTTCGATTGGAATTTTCCTGCCTATCCGAGCGGCAGCTGGGTATTCAACCCGCTGGCTTGGCAGTTGCTGTTCGTGTTCGGTGCTTGGTGCGCCCTCGGCGGCGCCCGAAATCTGACGCGGTGGATCAATTCGCCGGTGCTGGTGGGCCTTGCCGTTGCTTATCTGCTGTTCGCATTTCTTATCGCGCTGACGTGGTATTTTCCACGGCTTGGCTCGTACGTGCCGGAAGTGGTCGGCGACCTCATTTATCCGATCGACAAGACTAACCTCGATGTCTTGCGGATCCTCCACTTTCTATCGCTCGCCATCATCACGGTCTATTTCGTCCCGCGTGACTGGCCGGCATTGCGCTCCAAAGCCTTATGGCCAGCCGTTGTATGTGGCCAGCATTCGCTCGAAACGTTCTGCCTCGGTGTGTTCCTGTCCTTTGCCGCGCACTTCGTCTTCACCGAGGTATCGAACCGCGTGCTCGTCCAGTTCGTGGTGAGCCTCATCGGCATCCTCGTGATGGTGGGCGCGGCGGCGCTGCTTTCGTGGTATAAGCGCGTCGAGCGACAGGGACCGCGTCCGCCAACGACCAGGCCGGGCTACGCGGGGGGCGACGCATGATCGGGCGAGTACTACTTTTGCTGGCATTGCAGCTGCCGGTAGGAGCGGCGATGGCTCAATCTGTGGGCGACATGCCCGCGGAATGCCGGGTGGCCGAGCATCTGGTCGAGAACGGGATTCCGCTGCCGCGCGTCACCAAGGCGATCGCCAACAAACGTCTGTCCATCCTGGTCGTCGGAGCCGGCTCCTCGCTATTGCCAGGACCGAATGGCGCGCAAAACGCGTATCCAGCACGGCTGCGTGCCGCCCTGGCCGAAAAATTTCCCGGTGTCGAAATTTCGCTCGCCACCGATGTGAAGGCGAGGCGGACCGCGCTGGAGATGGTCAAGGTGCTGCCGGAGGATATTGCGGCAGCCAAACCCGAATTGGTTGTCTGGCAAACCGGCACGGTCGACGCCATGCAGGGGGTGGACCAAGATGAGTTCAGCCAAGCCCTTGGCAAAGGCATAGCCAAGGCGCGGGCCGCTGGTGCCGACGTGGTCCTGGTCAACTCCCAGTACAGTCCCCGCACCGATGCGATGATCGCCCTTGGCTCGTACGGCGAAACCCTTCGCTGGGTTGCAGTGCAGCGGGAAGTCCCCTTGTTCGATCGTTTCAGCGTGATGAAGCTTTGGGGCGATCTGGGAACCTTTGATTTATACTCCGCGACTAAAAAACTTGACATAGCGGGGCGTGTTCATGATTGCATTGGGCGGTTGCTGGCGGACCTGATCGTGGCCGCAGCGAAACCGGAGGCGCCGCCCGCGCCGGCGCCTGACAAGTGATCCCCTAGAAAGGGGCTGCTCTTGAAGCTCTTCCGGCTGATTGTGCAGTGTGAGTCTCATCGCCGGGGGCCAGGAGTACGCCGCTTGTTAAGGCATGCCCTTTTTCGTCGCGCGGTTCGGCCGCTGACCGCCGCGCTCATTGCAGGTTTGTTTCCGTTCGCCGCCTGGGCGGGCACCGCCGTGCCGCGGTGCAACAACCCCTTCGATCTCCTCCGTCTCGCGAGTCCGCTGAAGCGACTTCAGCATCGGCTGACAACCACTGACCCGATTACGGTCGTGGCTATCGGCTCGTCGTCGACGGCGGGTGCCGGCGCGAGCTCGCCCGCCAAGAGCTATCCGAGCCAATTGGAGGCCGCGCTTAAGGCGCACTTTCGGGGCCATACGCTGACCGTGCTCAATCGCGGCGTCAACGGCGAAGAGATTGGCGACATGCTCAAGCGCTTCGGCACGGACGTTGTGGCATTGAAGCCCGATCTGGTGCTTTGGCAGCTTGGCACCAATTCCGTGATGCGCGATCAGCAGATCGGCGCCCACGGGTCTCTCATTCGCGACGGCCTGAGACAGATTCGCGCCATCGGCGCCGACGTCGTGCTGATCGATCCGCAATACGTGCCCCGCGTGATCGCCAAGCCGGATGCCGAGCGCATGGTCGAGTTTTTGGCGCTGACCGCGAAGCAGGAGAATATCGATCTGTTCCGTCGCTACGAGTTGATGAAGCGTTGGTATCAGGTCGACCATCTGAGCTTCGACACCTTCGTCTCACCTGACGGGCTGCACCTGAACGATTGGAGCTATGCCTGTATGGCCAAAGGTCTCGCCGATGTGATCGCCGAAGCGGCACAGCGCCCGGTGCAGGCGGCCACGGTCCGTTCCTCCCGATAAACCGTCACGCCGGGGCCTGGCTGAAAGCCTGCCCCGGAAGCCGCACCGTCGGACGCCATAGTTTTTCGGGTGTGGATCGCCGCCAGCGCGCGCCTGCGAGGCGTAAACGCGGCCGGCGACGTCCGAATGTTTGACGCGTGGTCGCGCGGTTAGACTTTGTCCAGCGCGGTCAGCAGGTCCTCGATCAGGTCATCCTGATGTTCGAGACCGGCGGAGAAACGCACCAAACCATCACCGATGCCGAGTTCAGCGCGCTGCTCCGGCGTCAGACGCTGATGCGTCGTTGTGGTCGGATGCGTGATCAGGCTCTTGGAGTCGCCGAGATTGTTGGTGATACCGGTGAGCTTGAGCCCGTTCAGGAAACGGAATGCGCCTTCCTTGCCGCCCTTCACCTCGAATGAAACGAGTGTCGAGCCTGCCTTCATCTGCTTGGCAACGACGTCGGCCTGGGGATGATCCTTGCGCCCTGGGTAGATCAGGCGCGTGAGCTTCTTGTGGCCGGCCAGTGCATCGGCAATCGCGGCGGCACTCTTGGTCTGCCGCTCGACGCGTACCGGCAGCGTCTCGAGACCCTTGAGCAGCACCCACGCATTGAACGGTGACAACGACGGTCCGGTCTGCCGGATCAGATTGTGCACGTTGTCCATGATGAACTTCTCGGAGGCGAGAATGCAGCCGCCCAGCACGCGACCCTGGCCGTCGATGTGCTTGGTCGCAGAGTAAACGACGCAATCGGCGCCGAGCTTGAGCGGGCTCTGGTAGAGGGGCGTCGCGAACACGTTGTCGACCGTGAGCGTCGCGCCGGCATTGTGTGCGATGTCGGCGACGGCCTGGATGTCATAGACCTCCAAGGTCGGGTTGGTCGGCGTCTCCATGAAGAACACCTTTGTGTTCTTGGTGACGGCGTTTTTCCATTGGTTGAGATCGGCGCCGTCGACCAAGGTCGAGGTGACGCCGAAACGGCCGAGCCAGTCCTCGATGACCCAACGGCACGAGCCGAACAGGGCCTTGGCCGCGACGATGTGATCGCCGGCTTTGACCTGGCCCATCAGCGCGGTGGTGACGGCTGCCATGCCTGTCGCCGTCGACCGTGAGGCCTCGGCGCCTTCGAGCTGCGCCATGCGCTGCTCGAACATGCTCATAGTCGGGTTCGAATAGCGCGAGTAGACGTAACCGGGGATTTTGCCGGAGAAGCGGGCCTCGCAGGCCTCGGCGCTCTCGTAAATGTAGCCCTGCGTGAGGTAGAGCGCCTCGGACATCTCGTTGAATTGCGAGCGCAGTGTGCCGCCGTGGACGAGGATTGTTTCGGGGCGGTAATTCTTCTCAGACGCAGCCATGCCGACCTCCTTGAGCCTGCCGGGCTCCGGTCCCGCGCGGGCAACAAAAAACCGGCCGGAGAATAATCTCGGCCGGGCACACGCGTCCCCGGCCTTTTAGCGATTTGTTTTACGTGGCTGCAAGCCGGCCGGCTCAAATGACCACGGGATAAGGCCGCTTGTAGCGGGGCGCACGGCTTCCCGTCAAGGCACCCGTCGGGTTAGATCGGCTCGTCTGGAGTAAAGGTCGTGGCTCTCACTTTCGCCGTCGAAGACAAGGGCATTCTGCCTGACCGCATGATCGCGCAGCTCGCCGCGGATGGTGGGATCCTGCCCGCCTATCAATTCGCGGCGGACCAGATTCAGCCGGCGAGCCTCGATTTGCGCCTCGGCGATGTCGCCTATCGCGTGCGCGCCAGCTTCCTGCCCGGCTCCACAACCGTCGCCAAGCGCATTGACGAGCTCAAGCTGCATGAGTTCTCGCTCACCGACGGTGCCGTACTGGAGACCGGTTGCGTCTACATTGTGCCGCTGCTCGAGAGCCTGGCGCTGCCGGATGATATCGTTGCGGCCGCCAACCCGAAGAGCTCCACGGGCCGGCTTGACGTGTTCACCCGCGTCATTGCCGACGAGATCCGCGGCTTCGACCGCATCGCCGCCGGGTATCACGGCCCGCTCTACGCTGAGATCAGTCCACGCACCTTCCCGGTGCTGGTGCGTGAGGGTTCGCGGCTGTCGCAAATCCGCTTCCGTCATGGCCACGCACTGCTCGATGCGGACGGCCTGCGCGCGCTGCATGCGCGTGAGCGCCTGGTCGACAGCGACAATGCGGACGTCAGCGAAGGCGTGGCAGTCGGCGTTGACCTGTCCGGTCTCGGCCCCGGCGGCCTGGTCGGCTATCGCGCCAAGCGCCACACCGGCTTGATCGATGTCGAGCGGCGGGCCGGCTATGCGGTTCCGGATTTCTGGGAGCCAATTCCGGCGCGTGCCGACAAGAGCCTGATCCTCGATCCCAACGAGTTCTATATCCTCGCCTCCAAGGAGGCGGTGCAGGTCCCGCCCGGCTACGCCGCCGAGATGGTGCCGTTCGATCCGTTGGTCGGCGAATTCCGCGTCCACTACGCCGGCTTCTTCGATCCCGGCTTCGGCTATGCCGGCGCGGGTGGCAAGGGCGCGCGCGCCGTGCTCGAAGTGCGCTCGCGCGAAGTGCCGTTCATTCTCGAGCATGGCCAGATCGTCGGCCGGCTCGTCTACGAGAAGATGCTGGCGATGCCGGACAAGCTCTACGGCCAGGGCATTGGCTCGAACTATCAGGCGCAGACCCTGAAGCTGTCCAAGCACTTCAAGGCGTAAGTCCCCGCTCTTGCCTCAGTTGCGAGCGAGCAAGAAGGCATAAACGGCCATGGAAACGGCATAGAGCGCCGCGACGACACAATAGCCGCCGACCCGCCCGGCCGTGGTTTTCGGGTCGAGCCACCAGCCGAAGGCCTTGAAGGCTGCCGGCACGAACCACCAGCCGAGCAGCTGCGTGCTCACGAGATTGCCGACGAACAGCGACAGCCAGAACGGCACGCCGTGCGCGTCGATCAGCGGCTTGCTGATGAAGTGGCCCCAGAGAAAGACCGTCGGATAGAGCACCAGTAGGACGATGAGGTTGCTCTTGAGGATGAAAGAGGGACCTTGCGGCGCGGTCTGGCCGGTGGGGAACCAGAAATTGAAGCCGTAGCCCGCGCGCTTCAGGTTCATGTCGACATTGAAGCGCTTGCCCTCGTTCAGCAGTTGCTCACGCACCGGCGACTCGAGCCAAGCGTTGAGATTGGTCTCGCTGTTGAAGGCCAGGATGATGATCCAGTCGTCGTGCAGACCGGGCAGCGGGTGCTCGATCTTGTGGCGCAGGAAGCCTTTGAACTTCGCCTCGGCGGCCTGGATGCGTTGCTGCCAAGCAAGGAAATCGCGCTCCAGCCCGGGTGGCACCTTGAAGGAGATGACGACGGAAACCGCCGTGTCCTTCTGCACGCCGGTGTCGGGCAGGATGTGAACGTCCTCCGGCCCGACGAAATACGGTCGCACCTCGTCGACGAGGCGGGCCCGTACATCGCTCTGCAGCCACGCGCGGGCGCCCGCCGCGTTGCCGAAGCGCAGGACCTGCACCCAGTCGACAATGCCCGGCGGCTGCGGCGCCACCACCTCCTGACCGAGAAAGCCCGGCCAGGACTTGAGCTCTTCGCCGACCCTGCCGTTCCAGCGTGCGAACGCGGCGAAGCCCTCGTCGGCGATACGTCGCTGGATGACGAGGGCGACCGGGCCGTCAGGGGGCTCCTGGCTGGCAGACATCGGGCGCTATCCGCTCAGTTCTTCTTGTAGAGGCGCTTGCCCATGACCCAGGTCTCGTCGACGCAGCGGTCGTCGCCGACCATCATCACGCTGAACAGCAAATTGGCCGCCTGCTCGACGGTGTGCGGCCGGCCATCTTCGGCGATCAGCGATTGATGCCAAGCCTGCGCCAGCGGTCCGGCGTTGACGTCCAGGGCAACGAAGTCGGCTTCTTTGCCTGGCTGGAAGTTGCCGAGCTTGTCGTCGATGTAGAGGCCTTCGGCGCCGCCCAGCGTGACCGACCAGAAGCCGCGATAGGGCGAAAGCTTGTTGCGCTCAGCTTCCGCGACATCCATGCGAACCGGATCGATGCTGCCGTCGAGCATGGTGTTGTTGCACATGCCGACCTTATAGGCGTCGTCGAGCACATTGAGCATCGAGAAGCGGTTGCCGCCGCCCATGTCGGTGCCGAACGACATCTTCACTCGGTGCTCGGGGTCGGTGGCGCGGCCGAGGCGGAACAGACCGCTGCCGAGGAAGAGGTTGGAGCAAGGGCAGAACACCACGGCGGCGCCGCTCTTCGACATACGGCGGAATTCGCTGTTGGTGAGATACACGCCGTGTCCGCCGGAGAACTTCGGGCCGACCAGGCCGAACTTCTCGTAAACGCCGAGATAGTCCTGGCAGTCGGGATGCTCGATCAGCACGCCGCGGCATTCGGCAGGGTTCTCGGAGATGTGGGTGTTGACCCAGCAGTCCGGGTGTTCCTGCTTCAGGCGTTGGCACGCCTTGAGCAGATCCGGCGAAGCGCCGAAGGCAAAGCGCGGCGTGATCGCGTAAAGATTGCGGCCTTTGTTATGATACTGAGCAATCAGCCGTTTACTGTCGCGGTAGAAATTCTCGGGCGTGTCGATGAAGTCGGCCGGCGCGTTGCGGTCGATGCCGGTGAGGCCGGAGATGACGCGCATGTTGCGCCGGCCCGCCTCCTCGAAAAGCTCTTCCGTCGCGACGGGCGACGAACTGGTGAAGGCTTGGCAGGTCGTGGTGCCGGCGGCGAGCAGCGCGTCGAGAAAGCGCTTCACGCCCTCGCGGGCATAATTGCGGTCTTTGTATTTGATCTCCTCAGGATAGATCGACATCTGCAGCCACGGCAGGAGTTGCTCGCCATAGGCACCGAGCACGCGGGTCTGCGGCAGATGAATGTGGCCGTCGATGAAGCCGGGAACGATGATGCGGTCTTTGATATGCGTGATCGCAATGCCGGGATGGGCGGCTGCCAGCGTATCGTAGGCGCCGAACTCACGGATGATGCCGTCGGTCACGACCAGCAGACCGTCTTGGTGGAAGCGGGCGGCTTCCTGCTCCTTGCCAAGGTGTTTCCACGGGTCGTCGACGAAGTCGAAAAAAGTCCCTCGGATTCCGATGGTGCTCATGGCGAGAGTTTCCCGTAAGGCGGATGTTGAACGCAGCGGTCAGGGAGCGATGTCGTGAACGGCACGCGTGCGGCGCCGAGGCCGCAACAGGCGTCGCGGCAACTTATGGGCGATACAGGCATTAGATTTGGTTAAGTCGGAACCGGGGGAATGCTGTCTGCAAGCGGTTCGTCCCGTTGCGCGGGACGGAATGCTCGCCTCTGGTTAGGGCCCCGTAAAAGTCGGGCGCCGACAGGCTGAAGCTGGCCAAGACGACGTCCTGCTTGCCGGACCGCCCCTGCTTTCGCTATGGTCCCGGCCGACGCGGGCGTAGTTCAATGGTAGAACGGCAGCTTCCCAAGCTGCATACGAGGGTTCGATTCCCTTCGCCCGCTCCAACTTTCCCGCAGGTTTCCAACGAGAATCGGCGATCGTCAGGGCTTGATCAGCCCGGCGACGCGCGGCACCCAGAGTGCGAGCTCGGGGAAGAACGTCACCAAGAGGACGATGCCCAGCATCGCCACGATGAAGGGCGGCACCTCGCGGAAGATTTCCGACAGCGGCGTGCCGGTGAGGCCGGCCATCACGAACAGCAGCAGGCCGTGCGGCGGCAGCGTCAGCCCGACCATCATGTTGACGACGATGACGATGCCGAAATGCACGAGATCGATGTGGAGGCTTTGCGCGATCGGCACCAGGAGGGGCACTATCACCAACAGGATCGTGACCTCGTCAAGCACGATGGCGAGGCCAAGCATCAACACGTCGACGCAGAGCAGGAATCCGGTCGCCGATAGATTCCACGCCGTAAAGGTGTTGCGGATGAGCTGCGGCACGTTCTCGTTCGCCACCGCGTAGTTGAACACGAAGGCGCCGGCCATGATCAGCGCGATCATCGCTGTGGCGCGCACCGTGTCCGAGATCACGGTCAGCAACTGCGGCAGGCGGAGCGTGCGGTAGACCACGAGCGCCAGGATCAGCGCATAGCTCGCGGCGATGGCTGCGGCTTCGGTCGGCGTGGTCACGCCCGAGTAGATGAGGCCGAGCAGGATGCCCGGTAGAGCGAGCGGTAGCACCGCCCGACCAAGCACGTGCGGCATATCCGACCACGGCACGCGCTCCTCACGCGGGAAGTTGCGGCGGCGGGCGACGATTCCGATGACGACCATCATCGACAGCGCCATCAACGCCGCCGGCACGAGGCCGCCGAGAAACATGGCGCCGACCGAGGCATTGGCGATCAGCGCGTAGAAGATCATCGGGATCGACGTCGGCATTAGCGGCCCGAGCGTCGCCGATACGACTGAGGTTGCCGCGGCGAAGCCGGCCGGGTAGCGGCCGTTCTTGGTCATCATCCGCGCGACGATCAGGCCGGGGCCCGAGGCGTCGGCGACCGCGCTGCCGCTCATGCCGGAGAAGATCAGGTTCGAGACGACGTTGACCTGGGCGAGGCCACCCGGCAGGTGGCCGACCATCGCCGCGCCGAAGCCGAGCAGGCGCTCGATCACGCCGCTCGCGTTCATGATGTTGGCGACGAAAATGAACAGCGGCACGGCGATGAGAAGATAGCTGTTGTACAGACCGTTCATGGTCTGATCGACGACGAGGCCAACGTCCTGATGCGACGAGATGAGGTAAGCGAAGCCCGCGGCCAGCATCGACAGGCCGAGTGGGGCCCCGAGCACAGCGGCGAGCGTGAATACGCCGAGCAGGACCCACAGACCTTCGGACATCGTCTCGGCCCTCTAGATGAAACGGCGCCAATGCGGGCCGAGAAGCTTCACGATGCCGAAGGCGGAGCGCACGACGACGGCGACGAGGAAAATGCCGAAGCAGGAGTAGACATAATCAAGGCGCCAATCGAGCACCGGCGTGCGCTCACGCCATAGGAACATGATGTAGTCGAGTGAGCCGGGCAGGGCCCAGAGGAAGATGCCGCCGACAAGGACGAGGCGGCAAAGCGCCATCCAGCGCTTGGCGTTGTCGCCAACATGGCGATAGACGAGGTCGAAGGTGATCTGTTCCTTGTCGCGCACCAGAAAAGCGCTGGCCCAGAAGATGATCCAGATGAACAGGATCACCGACACTTCGTCGGCCCACACCGCCTCATCGTGCTCGAGATAGCGGGTGATGATCTTGTAATTGAAGATCAGGAACACTGACGCGAACATCAGGCCCGAGACGAGGTTCGCGAAGGAGCGTGCGCGGCCCGCCCAGCCGGTGGGCTGGTTGCTGGCGTCATCGTCCTGCTGCGGCGCGCTCATGACTTCGACATTTTCAGTATATCTGATGGAATTGCTGTTTTCCGGTGACGCTGCAACACGCTCCGCTCATTCCCGCGCAATCCGGAATCCAGGGGACTTGGTACTGAGCTGTGCTTCTTGCGCTGGGACGAGCGGAGTATAGGCGATTGCAGTCCAACGGATCAGGTTCAGCGCTTACGCCTTGAGCGCGCGGTCGAGCAGCGCCTTGTCCCACGACTTGGCGTAGTCGGAGCCGGCATAGACTTTGTCGGCTTCGGCGCGGAACGGTGCCAAGTCGATTTCGTCGACCGAAAGACCGCGCTGCTTCAGCGCCGAGGCGATGTTGGTCTCGTCGGCAAGGCGGGCATCGCTGCCGGCCTTGGCAGTCTTGATCGCCGCGTCCTGCAGTGCCTTCTTCTGCGCCGCGCTCAGCTTGTCCCAGACGGGTTTGGCGATATTGAAGAACACCGGCTGGATCATGTGCGAGGTCAGTATCACCTGCTCGGTCACTTCGTAGAACTTGGCGGCATTGAGGATGGAGAGCGGGTTCTCCTGGCCGTCCACGGTGCCGGTCTTCAGCGCGAGATAGACTTCCGGCATGCCCATCGGCACCGGACTGACGCCGAGCGAGCGGCCGAGCAGCAGCCATTCCGGGCCCGCCGTCATGCGCATCTTCACGCCCGCAAGGTCGGCGGGCGACTTCACATTGCGCTTCTGGCGCAGGTTGACCTGGCGCGTGCCGAGATAAGGCGTGGCGAGGATCTCGATGCCCATCTTGTCCGCGACGATCTTGCGATAGTCCGCGCCGATCGGGCCGTCGAAGACGCGGCGCATATGCGCGTAGTCCTTGAACAGATAGCCGCGGTTGAACAGACCGAGCGCCGGCACCTGTTGCGCCACCTCGAAGGTGGTCATGGTGCTCATTTCGAGATTGCCGCGCTGGAGAGCCGGCACTTCGGTGCCTTGTTTGAACAGCGTGGAGGCCGGATGCACGCTGACATTCAGGCCGACATTGGCGGCTTCGACCTCGGTCTTGAGTTGCTCCAGCGCCTTCGCGAGGAAGTCGCTCGGCGGCGCGGCGGTCGAGATGCGAATCTGCGTGCCGCTTTGCGCCTCGGCGCGGCCGATCAGGCTGCCGGCGGCAACGCCGGCCAACGCGCCGGCAACGAATTGTCTGCGTGTCGTCATGGCTCTCATCCCCTCTGTTATCGAGCTCACGCTTCGCGTGCGATGCTGACCGACAATGTGCCGATGCCGGCGATCTCGGCGTCGATGCGGTCACCCACGTTCAGGAAAGTGCCTTTCGGCACGCCGACGCCCGCCGGTGTGCCGGTGAGGATCACGTCGCCCGGATCGAGCGTCATGATTTCGGAGGCGCGCGCGATCTGCTCGGCGACGGAGAAGATCATCTGCGCGGTCGTCGAATCCTGTTTGACGACGCCGTTGACCGACAGCTTGAGCGGGATGTTCTGCACGTCGGCGAAGGCTGATGCCGGCACGATGCACGGGCCCATCGGGCAGCCGGTGTCGGTCGCTTTGCCGGCGACCCAGTCGAGTTTGTAGAACTGGTCGGGCGCCATGTTGAAGTCGCGCGCCGACATGTCGATGGCGATGGTGTAGCCGGCGACGTGCTCGAGCGCCTGCTCTGGCGTGACGTAACGCGCGGTCTTGCCAATGACGGCGGCGAGTTCGATCTCCCAGTCGTACTTCTGCGTGCCGCGTGGTTTCACCACAGTTGCGCCCGGACCCACGACCGCATTACGCGGGGGCTTCATAAAGAAGAAGAGCCGCTGCGTTTCCTTTTTGACGCCGGGGAAGCCCATCTCGGCCATGTGATCGTAGTAATTGGCACCGGCGCAGAGGATTTTGCCCGGATAGAGCAGCGGGGCCAGCAATTTGCTGCCGGCTGGCAGCGGCGCTGGACCTGCGCCATTGGCGATCTTGGCGGCGAGGTCCTCAAGCCGCGCATTGGCGCCCGCCCAGTCGACGAACAGGTCGATGGTGGCCGAAGGCAGCCCCATGTCGAGACTCGGGAAAGGGTAGAGCCGACCCTCGACCTGAAGGCAGGGCACCGCCTTGCCGTCGATTTCAGCCGTCGCCACAGCCCACATGTCCGCGCCTCTTCCTTGTCTCGCAGGGTCATGCTGGTCCGTGTCTCGGCGCGAGTCAACGGATTTTGGAAAATAGTACGCAAATTGGAAAACATTGACGGGCCGCGCAAATCGGGGCAGACAAGCGCCATGACCCTCATGGATGCCGCCCGGGCCGGCCGGACCGTCGCCGAGCAAGTCTACGAACAGATCAAAGCTGACCTTCTGACCGGGGCATTCACGCCCGGCGCGGCCTTGCTGACGCGCGAATTGTTGGCGCGGTACGGCTGCGGCATCAGCCCGTTGCGCGAGGCCCTGGCGCGCCTGGTCGGCGAGGGCTTCCTGGTGGCGAGCGGCCATAAGGGCGTGCGGGTGCCCTTGCCGTCCTGCGCCGATCTCGACGATGTTTATCGCATCCGCATCGCGCTCGAATGCGAGGCCCTCGCCCTGGCCATGAAGCATGGCGACGATCACTGGGAAGCGGCGGCCGTCGCTGCCTGCCACCGGCTAGAGCGTGCGCCTTTGCCGGGTACTGGCCCAGAAGACGAGCGCGCCAGCCGGGCGATGGAATGGGAAGCGCGCCACCGGGCTTTCCACGCGGCGCTGGTTGTCGCAGCGCCGGCGCCGCGCTTGCTGCGGCTGGTTGAACAAACGGTGGAGCAGACCGAGCGCTATCGCGCCCTGCGCCTCTTGCGCAGCCCCTCGGAACTCCTGATCCGCGACATCACCCAGGAGCATCGCGCGTTGCTCGAAGCGACGCTGAGGCGCGACCCGCAAGCAGTCGGGCTGCTGCGCGAGCACTTGACCCGCACATGGAACTTCGTTGCCGACCTGTTTAAAAGCAGCAACACCTAAGGCCCAAAGGACCTGCCGGTAAGGAAGTAAGCCCGGTTCCGTCGCACCGCGTGTTACGCGGCCCCTACAACAGGGGTACGGGGATGAGGCGGCGGGCGGTTCTGCGAGCCTTCAAGCAGCTATTAACTAAAATTGTCTACACGCGTCGACCCATGTCTTTGCGTCGCGTCGCCGTGTGTGTCTCGGTGTTGTCCGTGTGTATGCTGCTCGCAGGGTCTGCGATCGCCGGCAGCCTTCCGGCCATCGTCGCCGGCCCAGACAATGCCGTGCCGGCCTGTGTTCAGCCGGCTCGCCTGATGCAGTTCGTCGAAGAGCGCAACAGCGCGCGTCACCCTGCACCGGCTGTCGATCCGCGCTTTGCCGATATCGCCTCCACTTACCAGCGGCTCGGTTCTTGCGTTGCGCGCGCGCCGGAGAAATGTGTCGCCGTGCGCTGGGATTACGCGTTCTTCCAAATGCTGATCGAGACCAATTACCTGACCTTCCTGCGCCCGAACGGCGTGCCCGCCTCCGTTGTGCCGCAAGACAACAACTTCGCGGGCGTCGGCGCCGCGATCAGTGGCAAACCCGGCGAGCGTTTCAAGGACGTTACCACCGGCGTGCTAGCGCATCTGCAGCACGTGTTGATGTACTCGACGACGCGGGTGCCCGAACCTGTCGCCAACCGCACACGTCAGGTGCAGCACGACGTGCAGGAGGTCATGCGCCGTCTGAAGCGGCCCGTCACCTTCAGCGATCTCGCGCGGCAATGGACCGGCAGCGACAAGAACGGCTATGCCACCACGATGCAGCGTATCGCCGATAAGTATGAGAGCCGCTTCTGCGGGCCGCAGAACGTGGCCAACCGCTAGTCCCCAGTTTGTCTTTCGCGCACGGCGCCGTGATCGATTGCCACGCTCGCGTGATCGGTTGGAACTCGCCTGAAACGCCGGACGTTAGCCCGCCGTATAGGAGTTAACGTCAATGCCAATGCTCTTTTATTTGCCGGTGATCTTTTGGCTCGGAATGTATGGCGTCGTGCAGAATGAATTGTACCCTGCCACGAGCCAAGAACACGCGAGCCAATGATCAAGCGGCGGCCGTGGCGATCGCTGTGATCTTTACGTCTGTTAGAAGGCGCTTGACGTCCTGCTCACGGCACAGCTCCGTGCCCGGGCTCATAACAGCGGCGGTGCCGGCAGCGACCGCCAGACGAAACGCTTGATCGAGGGGCAAACTCTTCGCGAGCCCCGCGACGAGCCCGCCGAGAAAGCTATCCCCGGCGCCAACGGCACTTACGACGTCGATCTTCATTGCCTCGGCGCGCCAAGCACCGTCTTTCGTCACCAGCAGCGAACCATCCTCGCCCAGCGTCAGCGCAACCATTTCGGTGCGCTTGTCGTCGATCAGCTTGCGGCAGGCGGAAATGCGCTCTGAATCAGTACTGAGCGGCGCTCCGACGAACTCGCTCAGTTCGTTCTGATTAGGCTTGACCAGGCAAATGCCTTCCTTGAGCGCTTCGCCCAGCGCCGGGCCGGATGTATCGACAACCGTCTTCGCACCGAGCCGCTCGGCGGCACGCGCGACTTGACCGAAGAAATCGTCCTGCACGCCCGGCGGCACGCTGCCGCTGGCGACGACGAATTTCGGCTTTTCCGGCAACGTGACCAGCTTATCTAGGCACGCTTCCCATTCCGCGCGGTGCAACGTCGATCCCGGCAAGACGAAGCGGTATTGATCGCCCGTCGACTCTTCGTACGCGGTGAAGTTTTCGCGTGTCTCGACGTGGGATGGCGTGACGATGCTGTCGATGCCTTCGCGCTCCACCAGCCGCTGTAACAGTTTGCCGATGACGCCGCCGATCGGATAAATTGCGACGACGCTGCCGCCGAGCCTATGGGCGGCACGCGCAACGTTGATGCCGCCGCCGCCTGGGTCGCGTTTGGGCGCCGAGCAGCGCAGCTTGCGCGTCGGCTCCACGCGGTCGACGTTGAAGAAAATATCCACGGCAGGATTGATGGTGATGGTGGCGATGTCCGGCACGGCTTGTCCGCTTCTTGCAGTTCTCAATCGTGTCGTAGAAATTAGTTCATATCTTGTCGAATTGCATCTGCGGCGAAGGCCACGAGGAGTGCCCCGCGGGCCGTCAACGCACGCGCGCAATGACTGTTCCCGGTGATGTGGTGCGATGCCGCATCGCTGGGTCGTTGCCGGGGGAACAGTGGGTCGATCGCTTTAATGGCTGTCGCGGCAGGGAGTCTGATCGTCGTCAGCCTGCGGCTGCATAGCCACGTGGACGCACATGTATTCGGCCGGTGAGGTCGCCGTATTCCGCGATTGGCTCTGGCCGTCCTGTCAGGTAGCCCTGCACTTCGTCACAGCCGCTCTGTTCAAGCAGCGCAAGCTGCTCGGACGTTTCCACGCCCTCGGCAAGGATCGGCACGTTGAGGCTATGCCCAAGGTCGATTACCGCGCGCACGATCGCCTTGGAGTGCCGATTGGTCGCCAAGTCGCCGATAAAAGCGCGGTCGATCTTGATCTTGTCGAACGAGAACGAGTGCAGATAGGACAGCGACGAATAGCCGGTGCCGAAATCATCGAGCGTGATGCGAACGCCGAGGGCCTTGAGACGTGACAGGATCGAGATGGCGCGTGAAAAATCGTCGATCAATACGCTCTCGGTGATTTCGAGCTCGAGGCGGGCGGGCGATAGGCCAGTTTCCATCAATACGGTGTGCACCTGATGTGGCAAGTCGCCGTTGCGGAACTGAGCCGGAGAAATGTTCACCGCCACGGTCAGCGGCATGTGCCAGCGCGCCGCCTCGCGGCAGGCGTGCCGTAAGACGAGGTCTCCAAGCGGCATAATCAACCCGCATTCCTCGGCGATCGGGATGAACTGCGCTGGCGACACCAAGCCGCGTCCCGGCGATTGCCAGCGGACCAAAGCTTCAAAACCGACGATCTCGCCCGCGATCTTGAATTGCGGCTGGTAATGGAGCAGCAGTTCGTCGCGGGCGATGGCAAAGCGCAGTTCGTCCTGGAGCGCACGGCGTTCCCGTTGCTGGTCGCCCATGGCCGGCTCGTAGAATACGACCGAACCGCGGGCAGCGGCCTTTGCCCGATAGAGCGCCATGTCGGCGTTGATCATCAGCATCCTGGCGTCGGCGCCATCCGTAGGGTAAATCGCGCCGCCGACCGTCGCGCCGATACTTACGCGACGATCGTCGATTTCGATGTCGTCGCTGATGCTCGCTATCAGGCGCTCGGCCACTACGAAGGCCGTTTCGGGTTGGCGGCGGCCGGTCACGATCACGGTGAACTCGTCGCCACCGATACGCGCGGCGAAATCCTGGTCCGCCGCGAGTTGCAAGCGGCGTGCGACCTCGCGCAACAATGCATCGCCGACAGCGTGACCATAGCTGTCGTTCGCCTCCTTGAAGCCGTCGAGATCGAGCGAGAGCAGTACGAAAGCTTCGCCGTTCTTCTCCGCCCTTTCGATCGCGCTCTCGATGGCGGCGTTGAATGCGGTGCGGTTCGGCAGGTCCGTCAGCGCGTCGTGGTGGGCCATGCGGGCAATTCCCTGCTCGGCGCGCCGTCGGTCGGTGACGTCTTCGAGGACCGTGACGAGATATTGCGGCCGGCAGTGGCCATCGCGTACGGCAACGCTCTTCGCCGTAGCCAGCCGTCGGCCGTTCAGGAACGTGTCGATCGGATGGTCGGTCTGGAATAGCGGTGAGTCGGAGTGCAGGGTTGCGCCATTATTGGTGGTGATAAACCGCGCCTGTTCGGGGGGAAAGAGTTCGGCCGGGGTCTTGCCGATGATGTAGTCGCGGCTGATGCCGAACAAGTCCTCGGCGGCGCGATTGATCAGGGTGTAGCGATATTTGGCGACGTCGTTGATCGCCGGTGGAACCTCCTTCACCAGGATCGGAACGGGCACGTTTTCGATGATTGTGTCGAGGAAGTTCTGGGTGCGGCGGAGTTGTTCGTCAGCGGCCTTGCGCGAGGTAACGTCTTGCAGTGCAACCAGTGTTGCGCGATGGCCTTCGTAATTCAAGACGCGCATGTTGGCGACGATGTCGATGACGCTGCCATCCGCTTTCCGGTGCCGCGCAATCTGCTCGTGAGAAGTCGCGTCGTCGATGCGGCGGAACAATGCGGTTAGATCGTCATGCTCCTCCGGTACTCGCACGTCGAACACATTCATGGTCATGAACTGTTCGCGGCTGTAGCCGTAATGCGCGACTGCGGCCTCGTTGACCGCAAGAAAACGCATCGAGCCAAGATCGTGCACCCACATTGGTATAGGGTTGCCATCGAATAGGAGACGGAAGGATTCCTCGCGCCTCTTGGCTTCGGTGATGTCGTCATGCGTCGCCACCCAACCGCCGCCCGGCATCGGGTGATTGACGATCGCAATGGTGCGTCCGTCGCCGATCTCGCTAATGAATGAGTACGGGCTTCCTTCTTTCACCTTGGCAAGCAATTCGTCGATGTAGTTGTCCACGCTCTTATGAGACGGAACGAAGCACGTGTTGCTTTCGGCCCGGAGCTGCAGCACGTCGCGCAGCGCGATGCCGGACTTCAGTGATTCTGGGGGCAGCTTGTAAAGGTCACGATAGCGGTCGTTGTATACGATCAGCCGCCCGGCGCCGTCGAACATCGTCAGGCCTTGCGACATATTGTTGAGGGCGGCATCGAGCTTACGGTTCTGTGCCTGTAAGTTGCGACCGAATTTGCGCGCCATGAACGTAGCGCCGCCCACAATCAGCAGCGTAATTATGAGCGCGGCGCCGGCAATGTAGATGGCGGCGTAGCGCCAACTTGTCAAAGCATCGTCGAGCCTTTTGATCACGACGATTGCCATGGGGTAGTGCTGCAGGTTGCGGCCGGACACCATGAGCTGCCGATCTTCGAGCGCGCCGCGTTCGATCAGTGTCCCAAAGCCCCGCGCTGGCAGTACATCATTGAACAACGGGCGATTGGCGAACGAACGTTGGCGTACCGTTTCGCTTACCGGATACCGGGCGATCACGGTGCCGTCGCGCCGAAACAGTGAGATCGAGTGGTCTTGGTTGCTCGAAACGGATCGGAAATAGTCTTCGAGATAGCTGACGCTGATGGTGCCGAAGGTGACTCCGAGATATTCGCCGAGATGGCCCGTGATTCGGCGGGCGATTGGTATGGTCCAGGCGCCATTGATAGGGTTGCGCAACGGCCGGCCGATAAAGACCATACGCTCGGGGTCGTTCTTAAACGCCTCAAAGGCGGGCAAGGCGTTTTGGGGGATTCCAAGGTCTTGCGGAATCGGCCAGGCGCGCGTGAAGTTGAGCAGCTTGCCGTCAGGACTCGTAAGGACCAAAGCGTCGATGTACGGCATGCCCCGCATCTGGTCCTTGAGACGCCGGTGCGTCTCGTAGTCGACCATCAGGGCCTCAAAGTCTCTGGTCGAGACGATCCCCAGGCTTCTGACGCGTTCGATCACCGCCTGCTGGATGAGTTCGATCGACTGCATGCTGCGGTCGATCTGCTCGGCGAGCATTAGCGTCTGCCTCTCCAGATTGCCCTGCGTTTCTTTGATTTGATCCGCGCGCAGGCTGGCGAGGAGTGTCCAGGTCGCGACCGCGATCATAACGGTGAGGACGAATCCGCCGGCGGCGATCAGCCGGGCGGGATTGGCGTGCCGAGAGGCCGGAGATGCAAAGACGGTGGCGCGCGCATTCGCGCCGTCCGGCTGCGGGAACTCCGCGCCGTGATCGCGTAGGGCTTTGCGGGGAAAAAACCGAGACGCAAGCATGATCTCAGATTAAATCCGAGACCTTTCACTAAAATTCTGGTGATCGGCCACCTAGTTCCATTTTACCGGCGGTGGTGAATGTGCTGTAAATAGTTGCCCGCGCGCCACATGCCGACACCGTCTAGGGCTGCGTGCACGCGGTCACTTACGCTTCGTCTTAGCCCGTTATATCAAGACAGCTTATCATTCACGTCGCCCACGTCGCTTTGCAATGAAACGTGTGTCCCGCGCCTTTCGTCTGCTCGACAACGATTGCTGGGGATCTCGAAGACCGGCTCAGCGCGCGGCCAGAAACGGCTCATAATTCATTCCCATGGTACCTCCCGCAGATCGTCTCTCCCGCCGCCTTTTCGTTCTTGGTCTTCCGCTTCTGGCCGCCGGCTGCGTCACAAACAATGACGGCTTTGGCGCTGGCTGGGGCACCTACGGCGCCGTCAATGATGGCGGCGTGCTCATCCCCGCTGCGGACAACTTCGACGCGAGCCTGCAGCGCACTGAGGTCGCCTGGCGCGGTCCGCAGAAGCCGGGCAGCATTGTCGTCAACATCCCCGAGCGCCGGCTCTATCTCATCCAGCCGGGCGGGCGCGCCTATCGGTATGCCGTCGGCGTCGGCCGTTCCGAGGCGCTGAATTTCCGCGGTACCGCGGTGATCGGCCGCAAGGAGAAGTGGCCGCACTGGACACCGACGGCCAACATGATCGCGTCGATCCCGCGCTATCGCGCTTATGCCGGCGGGTTACCCGGCGGCATCGAGAACCCGCTCGGCGCCCGTGCGCTCTATCTCTATCGCGATGGCCACGACACTTATTTCCGTCTGCACGGCACCAACGAGCCGGACAGCATCGGTGGTGCGGTGTCCTCGGGCTGCGTCCGCCTGCTCAACCAGGACATCATCGACCTGTACAACCGCGTGCCGGTCGGCACCACGGTTACGGTGATCCAGGGCTGACCGCGCTCAATCGGCAATACAACTGGTGTCGTCGCGTGAGCGACGGCACCAGCTTTTGGTCACGGCTTAGCGCTCGGAAACGCGCAGTTTGCGCGGATGCTTGCGCGCCGCCAGTTGCAGCGCTTCCTTTGCGTTTTTGCTTTTTGCCGCCTTTTTTTCAGCCGCTGGCTTGCTCTTTTCCTCGGCGACGATTTTCTTGGGCTCGTCTTTTTTGCGTGCGCCGTGCCTGTCGTTGTCGCGTAAGGAGGCAACGTGCGGGAGCCCGCCTGAGGCGTCGGCAACTTTGATCGTCGCGGTCGCATGGCCGCCGCTGTGGGTGATCTTTACGCCAGCCTTCGCTTCGGCCTTGGCCTCGCCCTTTGTCTCGGTGTTTGCCTCCGACTTCGCATTCTTGCCGGCCGAGATATCGCCCTTCTTCGACGGTGCCGCAGCTGCGACCACCACGGGTTCCTTCGACCGCCGATGCGGTGCCACGATCGGCGTCGGGATTTCGTCGGGCCCGTTCCAGGCCAGCAGGCCAGCCTCGTCCTGGCAGGGCGCATGGCGCGGCAGCTTCAGCGCGGGTGTGCCGCTTTCGTTTCCGGTCCAGCCCTCCGGCCGCCTGCCGGTAATGGTCTTCACATATCCTTGGGTCTCTTGCGGCAGCGAGCCCTTCTTGGCGAGCCAATCCTGGATGCGCCTGGGGCCTGCATTATAGGCCGCGGCGGCGAGGCCAAGATTGCCAAATCGCTCGAACAGATTACGCAGCAGCCGCGCCGAAGCGGGAATGGCCTGCAGCGGATCGAAGGGATTGTCGACGCCCCATTCCGATGCCGTGTCCGGCATGAACTGCGCGATACCTTGCGCGCCGGCGTTGCTGACGACACCGGGGCTGAAGCGGCTTTCCTGGAAGAGCAGGTGAATGAAGAACGGTACCGGCAAGCCGTTGTTGTGCGCGGCCTTCGTCAGCGTGTCGCAGACTTCTTCCTTGCTGCGATAGATGACCGGCTTGATCTCAGGCTTCGGCTTGGGAAGCGGCGCGACGCCGATCAGCGCGTTGTCGATCTGCGATGAGGCCGTTTCTTGCTCTGTCGGAACGGCCGGCTTGTCGTTCGACAGGGCTTCTTCCGTTGCTTGTTCTTCGCGCCCGTCGGCTGCAATTGACGGGAGGGGCTCTGACACTGAAGCGGACGTCGCGACACGTGCGTGATTGAGCTGTTCGAACGGTATGCCGAAGTCATTGCCCACCGGCGCCGACAACGCCGTCAAGCCCAGGCAAGCGGGTACGAACAGCCACCGCATCCGTTGAGAGTCCTGTTGCACGCCGCGCATGCGCGGCTGCTTTGAGTGGTTGGTAAGGAGTATTCCCCCTCGCGGATCGCCCGTGTCGCCTCAGAACGAGACACTTATTTGAAGCTGACGCGGCAAGAGGGAGGCATTGTGGCAGTGGCGCCGTAGTCGCGCCTTAGTTCCGTCGCTTGCCGCGCAAAATGCCTAGCGGAATACCGAATCGCACAGTTATTTCTGTTTGTGCCGCTGGATCGCTCTGCGTCATCGCTAACGGCGATTCATATTCTGGTCGTTCCACGCTTAAGGCGACTGCAGGCAATTTCATTCAAGTTGGATTCAAAGCCAACCAGGATGCAAACAGGATGTTGCTGTACCAATCGCCCCGCCAGACAATCGGGACCTATCAGCGCGGCGCGGTCGCCTGCGCGAAATGTCAAAGCCCGATCTACCTACGCAAGCTCGCGGCGGTCGCCGAGGAGTTTTCAGTCAATTGCCCCCGCTGTGGCCACCGTAAGGTCTATGCGGCGCAAATGATCAATATCGAGACATTGCCGGAGCGCCGCCGCAAGCCGCGGCGCTGAGCGCTACAGGACGATGCTCGGATTGCGGAGGCACTGATCGCATTCGATCAGGTCGACGCGCTTGCACCGGATCAGCCATTGTCCACCGATCTCGATGAAGCGATGGCCGTAGGAGCCGGTTAGCGTGCGCGTCGCGCCGCTCCAAAACTCGCTGATCGAGAAGTTGGAGCGTACCATCATCACGCGCTCGCGCGCCGTTCTGAACACCTCGACATTGCCGATCAAGTGCACGGTGCGCGAAGGCGGCGACTGCGACCACGCGTAGCCGGTACGAAAGCGGAAGATGCGGTCTTCCGTGCGGCGCCGGTCGTCGAAGGTCACGGCGATCTCACGGCGCGGGTCGCCACCATCAGCGGTGCCCGGCACCCAGTAGACGAATTCCGGCGCGAAGACCTTCAGCCATTCCTCATAGAGGCCGCGATCGAGCAATCGTGCCTCGCGGTAAAGTAGGCGCTCAAAGTGCGCCGTGACGTTCCGGTCCTCGACGAGAAGTGCGTCGTTCTGCCAGTCGGCATAGCCGTCGACGATCTCCTGATAGAGGTCGTCGCCGAGATAATAGGAGCTGCGGGCGGGATCGTGTTTGACCGGTGCGTTCATGGATCGCGCCTCACAATGAGATTCGGATCGGCCTGCATCAGCCGTTTCCACTCCTTGATGTATTCGCGCATGAACACTTCATCGGTGGCGGGGCCGTAGATCACGCCCTGCTCGTCGGTGCGGAAGCGTTCGGGCATGCCGAAGCCGCGGTTCATGTAGACCCATTCATCTTCGAGGCAGCCAAGTCCGACCTGGATCTGCTCGAAATTGGTGATGTCGTCGACTTCGCCGAGATTCGGGAAGCCTTCCTGCGTGCGCATGCGCAGCGCATTGATGTCGTCGATGGTCTCCTGGTCCCAGGTGCCGTCGTCCTCGACGCGCGTGCCATACCAGACGGCATTGGTTTCATTCACCGACACCGGCTCGAAAACCTGAATATGGTTGCCCAAGAGCGAGAGGTTGGGGAACACGTTGATGTTGACGGGCTCGGAACCGGCGAGGTCTAGCGCTGCGTCAGCGCGTGGCCCGAGCCGCTTGCGCAACTTTTCGGCGTAATACTCCATGCCGGGGTGCAGCGACTCGATCGCCCATAGGCCGCCGGCGCGCTTCTCGATGTTCGGCCGCTTGTCCTTGAAGTGATGGCCGTTGCCGGTATAGGCGACGTACATCTCCAGCTTGTCGGGCGAGCCTTTGTAAAAGGCCATACCCTTTTCCTTGCCGGTCGGATCGTTGAAGCGATTTTCCGTCTCGATCAGCGAGCGATGCGAATAGATGACGTGATAGCCATCGGAGGAGTTGTCGTAGGCGAGCTTCCAGTTGCCTTTGTATTTGAGGCGATTGGCTTCACAAACGACGACCTTGCCGCCGGGATTGCGATCGAGCCAATCGTCGATCGGCTTGGTTATCGGCCCGAGCCACTCGATTAGGGGCGGCATGTCCGGATTGAGCGTGCCGAAGATGAAGCCGCGATAACTTTCGACCCGTTCGAGCTGTGCCAGATTGAACTTCGGATCGCGGATGTCGGCCGTGTAGCCGTCGGGCCAGGGCACGCCGCGCAGTTGGCCGGTGTTAAGGAAGTTCCAGCCGTGATAGGGGCACTGAAACGACTTTGTGTTGCCCTTGTCCCAGCGGCACAAGGTTGTGCCACGATGCGTGCAGCGATTATACAGCGCGCGGATTTTGCCGTTGGCGTCGCGCGTGACGATGAGCGGCCGCAGTCCGAGCTTGGCGGTGACGAAGTCGTTGTTGTTCGGGATCTGGCTTTCGTGTGCGAGATAGACCCACGTGCCGCCGAAGATATGGGTCATCTCCAGCGCGAAGATGTTCGGGTCGGTGTAGAGCGTACGGTGGACGCGGTCCGCCTGGACGAGATCGTCCCAATCGTAGGTGGGTGGCATCTCGAGCCGCGGTCCGGGCACTTTCTCAAGCATTGTCTGCGCTCCTTATCGTGCGCTCAGAAGAAGTCGAAGTACTCGTTCTGCTCCCACTCGGTGGTGTCGTTGCCGGCGGGGATACCGCGCTCGGCAAGGAAGGTCTCGAAGCGGCCGAGTTCGGTGCCCTTGAAGCGCGTGTAATAGTCCATGAAGACTGGCCCGAATTCGGCGCGGTAGAGGGCATCGCCGCTGGCCAGTTTGAGCGCATCGCCGAGCGTCACCGGCAGCTTCGGCCGGTCGGCGGTGTAGGGCTCTTCCTCCGACGGTCCGGGATCGCGCTTGTTATCGACGCCATCGAGACCGGCAATGATCTGTGAGGCGATGAACAGATACGGGTTGGCCATCGGCTCGCCGGCGCGGTTTTCGATACGGGTTGCCGGGTCGTTCGGGCCGCCGAGCACGCGCAGCATCACGCCGCGGTGGTCATAGCTCCAGCAGGCGCGGTCTGGCGCCAGCGAGCTCGGCCGGTAGCGCCGATAGCCGTTGACCGTCGGGCACGAGAACAGGCTCGCTGGGGCGGCCTTCTCGATGAGCCCGCCGAGCCAGGTTTTCCCGAGCGAAGAGAGGTGCCTTTCGTTCGCGCCCGGCATGAACAGATTGCGTCCGTCCACATCGACCAGCGACTGATGCAGGTGCCACCCGCTCGATACGCAGCCTTTGACCGCGGGCCGCGTCATGAACGTTGCAAACAGGCCGAGACGTCGGGCGACCTGTCGGGTGGCTGTCCGGAACAGAAGCATGTTGTCCGCGGTTTCGAGCGCCGTTTTGGGGGCAAAGGTGCATTCGACCTGGCCGGGTCCCCATTCGTTTTCGATCGAGCGCAACGGCAGGCCGAGCTTTTCGTAGGCGTCGGCCATGATCGACAGCGCCGGCTGCATCAGGTCGAAGTTGGTCTCCGAATGATAGGAGAGACCCGGCTCGATCGGCGCTGTGCGGAGGGCGCGGCCGCGCACACCCGGCGCGCCGACATGGTCATCGCTCAGGTCCTCGAGCGGCTTGAGCAAATACCACTCGACCTCGAGTCCGATACGACATTCCATGCCGCGGTCGGCGAGACGCTTGAGTTGCCTCTTCAGCAGTTGCCGTGGCGAGAAGTGATAGGGCGTACCACCGTTGAAGTACTCGTCGCACAGCACCCAGCCGATGTCTTCCGCCCAGGGCAGCACACGGAACGTCAACGGGTCCGGCACGATGGTGAGGTTGGGCGAGCCGGTCATCTCGGTAAGGCCCATGCCGCCGCCGCGCGTGAACGAGGCGAAGGTGCGTGCGCCGGCCGAGTCCAATGTCGTGGTCGCGACGTTGATGTTGTAGCCGCTGGTGAGGGCGCCGATGAAAGCCCCGGCGGTCACTGTTTTGGCGCGTGAGGCGCCATGCGGGTCAGCCCAGGCGACGCGGACGAGCTTGATGTGGCCGCCGTCGAGGCGCCGCTTGATCTCCGCCGCCCGCGCTTGTTGTGCATCGGTCCACAGACCGTGCTTCTCGATGAAACCTTGCGGAGACGCCATCCGGGAATTGCCTGACATGCTGCGAGTGTGCTGATTTCGACTTAGTATAATCAAATGAATTGTTGGCGCTAATTCATACCGAAAGAGGCATATGACGACCAAAGCCCGCCGCGCCCCCAGCCGCAGCCTGCGCAACCGCTTGCGGATGCGACAGCTCGAACTCCTGGCGGCTCTCGATCATGCACCGACGCTCAGCGCGGCGGCCCGCGAAGTGAACCTCTCGCAGCCGGCCGCGTCCAAGCTGCTCCACACGTTAGCGGTCGATCTCGGTGTGACGCTGTTCGAGCGGGCAGGGCGCAGTTTGCGGCCGACGGCGGCCGGGCGTGCGCTGCTGCGCCGCGCCGCGACCTTCGTCGGCGATCTCGACCGGGCCCAGGGCGAGTTGGATGCAATCGAGGCGGGGCTTATCGGGTCGATCAGCCTCGGCGCGGGCGTCGGCTCCTGTTATGCCCTGGTGCCGCGCGCGCTCGACAGTTTGCTGGGCAGCGCGCCCAATATCTCCGTGCGTGTCCGTGAAGGCACGATCGAGGAACTGCTTGGAGGCCTGCGCGGCGGGCGCTTCGACCTGATCGTCGGCCGGCTCGACCTCAGCGGCGCGGATCGGGCTCTGGTCGTCGAAGAGCTGTACAATCCATCAACCAACATCGTCTGCGGCCCGCGCCATCCGCTCGCGCGCGGATCGCGTCCGAGCTGGGACGAGGTCTTGGCCTACGACTGGATACTGCCCGAAACCGGCACGCCCATGCGCAATGGCGTGGAAGCGCTGTTTGGGCGTCTGCGCCAGCATCCCAAGCGTGCGCTGATCGAATCGTCCTCGATCCAGACCAATGTGGCGCTGATGGCCGAGCGCGATCTGCTGTGGGTGCTGTCGTCCGATATTGCCGACTACTTCGCCAAGCTCGGCGCGCTCCGCATCGTGAAACTGCCGCGCCTGGCCGGGCCATCGCCTGTCGTAATGGCGCACACGCGCGAGCGCGGTCTGTCGCCGGCCGCGCAACGGTTGGTCGATTGCTTCAAGCGGGCAGCCCGCGATTTGCGCAGCGCCAAAAAATAAGCCGGCCGCGCGGGTGCCGCGCGGCCGGCCATCAGGAACGAACGCTGCTTAGTTGCCTTCGATGGTCTGGATGACGCTGGACATCGGCCGAGCGGTCTCGAGGCCGCCGCCGATCTCCTTCATGACCATGTCGACATATTCCTTCTTCGGCTCGAGCGGCGTCTTGCCGACGATCTGCACGACCTTGTAGCCCTTTTCCTTGAGCTGCTTGAGCAGATCGGCCGCCGCATGGGCGGTTGCCTGCTGGAAGTCGTGCATCAGGATGATGCCCTTGCCGTGCTTTTCCAGCTTGGTCATCACCGACTTCACGACCTGGTCGGGCTTACGCATCTTGAAGTCGAACGAGTCGAGGTCGGTGGAGAAGATGCCGACATTGCGCTCGCCGAGATACTTCACGAGCTCCGGCGGGTGGCGCAGAGCAGGAAAGCGGAAGAACGGTGCGGTCGGCTTGTTGCCGAGGCCGATGCTGACGGCCGCGATGCCCTTTTCGATTTCGGCGGTGGCTTCTTCCGTCGACAAGCGCGACAGGTCCTTATGCGACCAGGTGTGCGAGCCGATCGTGTGTCCTCCGGCCGCGACCTGCTTGAGAATTTCAGGGTACCAGCCGGCATGCTTGCCGATCGGGAAGAACAACGCCTTCGTGCATTCATCGGCCAGAGCCTTCAGCACGGCCGGCGTGTGGCCCGGCCACGGACCGTCGTCGAACGTCAGCACGACCTCTTTGTCGCGCAGGAAGTCGTAAGCCTTGAAGTGCTCAAAGCCGAAGCCCGGACCGCCGGTAGTGTCGATCTGAACGATGCGCGCGACACCGAGCGCATTAGGATTGTCGCATTTCGCCTGCGTGGCGGCGGGAGCTTGAGCTGGAGCATTCTGCGCCCAGGCACTGCCGGCCGCTAACGACAGTGAAATTGCTGCGGCCATCGCCAAAGCGTTACGCATTACGGTCTCCATGTCGGAAATGGCAAAAGTTCGCCTTATTCATCGCGACTTTAACCTTTTGAGTCAACGCGAGTCGGTGATTCGCCACAGTTCCATGACCCTCAATGCCGCAATGGTTAACGGCCGTGTGTCGCACCGAATTGCTTTGAGTGACAATCGGGCCTATCTCACTCTCGTCGAATTCGGATTATGGCATGTCCACGATCGTTACCCCTGGTGTGATGGCACGGCCGCTGCTCGTTGCCGGTCTGGTCGGCGGTCTGCTGTTGGCTGCAACGGCAGGCCTGTGGGTCTTCTATGGTACTGCGGTGTTCTTTGAAGTCATCCGTACCGGCTGGGTGGCCTGCTTCTGAACTCAAGACGTAGGGCCAGCATGACCGCGCGCGCCAAGCATTTCTTGCTCGTTCTTGCCGCTTTTGCCGCCGGGTTGGCGGTTTTTCTCGCTGTTTTCCTTTACGCGACAGGCCAGCTGACGGGCGGCCGCGCTCCCGCGGTGAGCGCCATCGGCGGCCCTTTCCAGCTCGTCGACCAGAACGGCAAGCAGGTGACCGATCAAGACCTGAAGGGAAAGCCGACGCTGATCTTCTTCGGTTACACGCATTGTCCGGATGTCTGCCCGACCACGCTGTTTGAGGTCTCTGAAGTGCTGCGGGCGCTCGGTCCGGACGCTGACCGGATGGCCGCCTACTTCATTACCGTCGATCCTGAGCGCGATACGCAGGCCGCCATGAAGGACTATCTGTCGAGCTTCGATCCACATTTACGGGCCTTGACCGGGGATCGTGCGGCGATCGACGTCGCCGAGAAGGCATATCGGGTCTACGCCAAGAAGATCCCGACAGACGGCGGCGACTACACCATGGATCACACGGCGCTCGTCTACTTGATGGACAAGCAAGGCCGCTTTGTCGCGCCGTTCAGTTTGAAGCGTAGCCCCGAAGAGGCTGCAACCGAATTGCGTCGTTACATGTAGCGCAGGTTGTGGTCGCTTCATTTGTGAATATGCTTCAGATCGTACTCTGAAAATTATTCAACCTGAGGTTACTTAATCGAACTAATTATCATTCGTTAGGTCTGCAACATTGCCTTGCGAGAACATCCGTTTCCTCTCAGAGTGCCAATGGGGAGTTCGAGGGGGCGGGCACGCGGCATGGACCGCACGGCGTTCGTTTTCGACACCATTGAAGAGATAAAGCGCGCCGAGAAGCCGGATGAACTCATGGCTATCTTGGCGAAGGTCGGCGCCCAATTCGGCTTTAACAAAGCCTGCGCCGTCACCAGCATTCCCCACACACATCAAGACTTCGAACGTTATTCGTATGCGGAGCGGTGGCCGGCGGGATGGCATGAGCGCTACCTCGAACGCCAGTATCTCAACAGCGACCCCGTCATCAAACGTCTGCGCCGTTCCACACAACCATTCGCGTGGCACGAAGTGGCCGTCGATCGCAGCAAGGAAGCTGCCGCCCGCGCGATCATGGACGAAGCGACCGAGTTCGATCTGCTGACGGGCTTCAACGTTCCGATCCAGTCGCTGAAGGGACAACTCGCGACGGTCATGTTCGCCGGCGATCGCTTCGAAGTGGCCTGGGAGGACAGGCCCGCGATTCTGCTGATCGCGATCTACGCGCACGACAAAATGCGCGAGATCATGGGCGTACGTCCGCTGCATCCGGATCAGCAGCGGCCGTTGACCCCGCGCGAAATCGAAGTCTTGAAGTGGACCGCCGAGGGCAAGACGTCTCAGGATATCGCCGACATTCTGTCCGTCTCGCTGCCGACGGTGCAGTCCCACATCACCAATTTGTGCCGTAAGCTCGATGTGGTCACTCGCGCGCAGGCGACTGCACGGGCCATTCGCTGGGGCATTTTGTCGTAGGGCGGCGTACGGCGATTTTGCCCGCGAAGCAGTCGGGCGTCGCGACCAAGCGCCAACGTCAATCATAGGAAACGATGATTCCCGACCTGAGGGGGTTCCCGCAGGTTCTCCGCGATCGCTTCGATCGCGGAGAAAATCGTGGAAATCAAGGTTTTGCAAGGCATTCGCCCCGGCTGCGACCGGCTGCTCGAGGGGGCGTTCAAGTTGCGCCATCGGGTCTTCGTCGATGAGAAGAGGTGGGAAGATCTGCGCAAACCGGACGGGCGGGAGGTCGATCAGTTCGACGGACCTCAATGCATCTATGTCCTGGCGTTGGAGAGGAATTCAGTCATTGGCCACATGCGGATGACGCCGACAACGCATCCGCATCTGCTGGCCGATGTGCATGGGCATTTATGCGCGCGGCCCGAGCCGCGCGGTCCGGCGATCTGGGAGTGGACCCGTTATTGTGTCCAGCCGCTCAAGCGCGGGCGGTCGAAATGGGGTGAGGTCGCAGCGCGCGTGCAACTCGCCGGCATGGAGTGGCTGTTCATGCATGGCGTGCGCGACGTCGTCGTCGAGTACAATCCGAAATTCATCGATCGCCATCTCGAGATGGGCTTCGAGGTGAATTTGTTGGGGCTACCGGTGGAAATGGAAGGCGAACAGGTCGTAGCGGTACACATGCGATTCGATTTCAGCACGCTCTATCAGACCCGCGCATGTCTGGGTGTGCCGGGCCCAATCCTGATGACCGAACCCATCGCTGCAACGGCCTAGTCGGCGCTTCGCGCATGTGCGCCCGCCATCGATTCCACGAACTCAACGATCGCGGTGCGTATCGTGGGATCCGCGATCGTCATGAACGCTTTCAAAAGCCGGAGTCCCTCACCGGGATCCGGCGCTCCGCTGCCTGTGTCGCCCGGCTCGGTTGAGCGCGTCTGTGAACATGTCATCTGAAAATCCACGTCTGGAGAATTGAAGGAATGTCTGGGCGCGACGAGGAGATCAACGAGTTGTTGTCGACGGTTTCCAAGCTTAACGAAGTGGCAGCGCGGAACCAACTGCGCTTTGCCACCCAGCTTCTTGATATGCTCCAACTCGAATTGACCATGGTCATGTTCGGCTACTCGGACCTCGACGATTGCCCGGCTGAGGATTCTTCCGGCAAGCCAGTCGATCGTTCTCGGGTATCCAAGCGTCCTCGCATGCGGGCGCGGGGGCGGCGTTTGTGAGCGCTCTGCCGCGATGTCCAGCGCAGCGCCGCGATGCGCTCTCGGGCCTTCTTCGATAAAGAGTGCGTGCTGGTCGCCGCTTTGCCGCGCAATTGGCGCTCGAGATCGGTGAGAGAGCGTACGAGAGCGTCGATGCGCCGTGAGCTTTTGGCGAGTCCGTGCTCTGTCTTTTCCCAACGGTACGGCGCGGCCACGAATTGATAGGCTGCTCGCCAAGCAGCGATCGACAACAATAGCCAGTTCAGCGGTGTGAGAAGCAGTATCCATGCCGTCGGCAACAGTCCGCGTCGGCTGAGGCCAATCCATGCGAGCAAGGCCGAGGTGAAATAGCCAACGAGAACATTGATTCCATACAACGCCGCAAGGATGGCGACAGTCGTCTCGTTTTCTTCGCCTGCAGGCGGGCCGGCTATGACGAACGCGACGGCGCCGGCGAGGAAGAACGGATGTACCAGGGCTCCCAGCACGTTGCCGCCGACCGCGAACTGGAAGGCGAAAAAGCCTGCGGGGCCGAGGTCGTGTAACAATCGGCGCGGCTGGCGCATGTGTACGCACCATGTCTGCATCCAGCCTTTGAACCACCGCGTTCGCTGGCGCAGCCACGGCCCGAGGCGCGCCGGCGCTTCTTCATAAGTCGTTGAGTCGATCACGGCCGAGCGATAGCCCAGGCGCGCGAGCCGCATGCCGAGGTCGGCATCCTCAGTCACGTTGTAAGGATCCCAGGCTCCGATCTTGCGCAGCACGTCGGTGTAGAAATGATTGGAAGAGCCGCCCAGCGGCAATGGTAGCCCTAGATGACTCAAGCCGTTGAGGAACACATCGAAATGGGCCGCATATTCCGCGGTGAAGAGGCGCGTGAGCCAACTGTCCGACGTGTTGTCGATGGACAGCCGCGCCTGCACGCAGGCCAGTTCGTCCCCATGTCTGCCGAATGCGCGCAGAGCGCGGCGCAGTTGATCGGGTTCGGGGCGGTCTTCGGCGTCATAGACAACGGTAAAGGCGCCACGCGCGAAAGGCAGTGCGGCGTTGAGCGCCTTCGGTTTGGTGCGCGGCGCGGCGGCCGGTACCGGAATGACGGTGATAGGCAGGCGGCTTCGACATCGGGCGATCGCCGACCGTGTTTCGAGGTCGTCGGCCTCCACCGCAAGAATGACGTCGAGCTTCTCAATCGGGTAGTCGATCCGCGCGATCGCGTTCAGGAGCCCCTCAACCGATCTTGCTTCGCGGTAGAGCGCGGCAATGATGGTGTAAATCGGCAGTTCGATGTCCGCGACGGCCGGCAACGGCTTCGGGCGGGATTGCTCGGTCGCGGCGCTGATCAAGCGCAAGCCGAGCCAGCCGAGAAATACGAGTGCCAAGATGGGGGAGAGGGCGAGCAGGGTTGCGGACGGAGCAACCGTTGCCGCCGCAGCGACAAGCGCGAGCGCGACGCGCGCCGCGATCCGGCTCGGGGGATGGGGGGCGGCGGCCGAGAACAGCGGCATCTCGTTCTTGAGCCGGTTGCAGGCGCGCGCGACAAGCGTCGCGCCGGCGTGGCGCAGGACGAAGCGCACCATCCGCTCCCGCGTCGTGAAGCGAAAGCGCTTCGGCCACCTCGGATCGTCCTTGGCGATCTGCACGATGCGGCGCGCCGCGACGCCGCGCGGCGCCAGCACCAGCGTCAATCCCTCTTCCTCCGCCAGCGGCAAGAGCCCCGCTGCCGCGCCCTCGATGAGCCGCACGTCGTCGACCGGGCACCGCCCGCGCAGCGCCCCGTCGAGCGGCTCGAACGCCGTCTCGAGCGCGGCCGCGAGCGCACGCGCATAGTCCTCCTCACTGATGACGCCCGCGGCGACCAACGCAACGTCGGCGCCGGCTCCGACCCGCTCGGCGCGCATCTCCGCCATGGCGAGGCCCGCCGGCGGCACGTGGCGACGAATGCATGCGAGTTCGGGAAAGCTGCCGTCCGGCGGCAGGTCGTCCGTTGCGGGAACGCCGGCCGCGCCGGGCTTGAACGCGGCGCGCACGCCGGCCCTTGTGGCGAAGACCGCAACGGACATGCCCCACGCACCCTTACCCCACCACAGGCAAGCGTATCGTGGTACGTTCTATTTTTCTACTTTAAATTGTAAAATATATAAAATCGGTTGCAGGCCGCAGCTAGCGATGTTGTCCCGGCTGCCACAGGACGTCGCCGGCACCCTTGTCGTTGGCATAACGGCCGGCGACGAACAGGTAATCCGACAGGCGGTTGACGTATTGCAGGGATGGCGCCGACACCTCTTCGCCCGGCTGGTCCTGTAACGCGACCATGATGCGCTCGGCGCGCCGGCAGACGGTGCGGGCGAGGTGCAGATAGGCCGAGGCGGGGCTGCCGCCCGGCAGGATGAAGGACCGTAGCGGTTCCAACGTGTCGTTCAGTCGGTCGATTTCCGCCTCGAGCCAGGCGACCTGCGCCTCGGTCACGGTGAGCCGGGCTCCGCCCGGGCCCTTCTCGGCGAGGCAGAGGTCGGCCTCGACGTCGAAAAGGTCGTTCTGGATGCGCGAGAGCGCCTGATCGAGCGCGGCACTGCCCGCAGTGTACAGCCGCACCAGCCCGAGGACGGCGTTCACCTCGTCGAGCGTGCCGTAAGCGTCCACGCGCAGGTCGTATTTCTTGCGTCGCGCCCCCGAGCCGAGCGAGGTTGTTCCGTCGTCGCCGGTGCGGGTGTAGATGCGGTTGAGCACGACCATTTTCCGGATCCCGATAGCCGATTAAAACTTCAGCGTGACGCAATCTTAGTCAGAGCGGGCGTCGCGGACGCTATCGGCCCATGACCCAGATCGTCGCCATAATGATGATGATAGCGACGAACTGCAGCAGCACGCGCAGTCGCATCAGTTTCTGCGAGCGGTTGGGCGACCCGCCGCGCATCATATTGACGAGCCCGAGCAGCAGCACCACCGCCACGGCGGCGATGGCGGCCGGCACCAGATAAAACGACATGAAATTCGACATGCGCCGGCTTCTAGCACCCTTGCTGCGGACCGGCCAATCGGTCTGGACATGGCTGCCCGCCGCGCCGGAGTGCCTGTATACGAAGACGGAGCCGCCAGGGCAGGGCGGCTCGCATTGCGCGCCCTGCGTGCGGCGCAGCATTGACGTTGACACGCCAATGGCACCGCCATTAGCTTCCGGCCGCATTCCGCCAAAAGTCTATCTGGTCTGGGGTCTCAATGAAAATTCTCGTGCCGGTCAAGCGGGTCGTCGACTACAACGTCAAGATCCGCGTCAAGCCGGATGGCTCCGGCGTGGAGCTCGCCAACATCAAGATGTCGATGAATCCCTTCGACGAAATTGCCGTCGAGGAAGCGATCCGACTGAAAGAAGCCGGCAAAGCGACGGAAATCGTCGCCGTCTCCATCGGCCCCGCGCAGGCCTCCGAGACCATCCGCACCGCGCTCGCGATGGGCGCCGACCGCGGTATCCTCGTGAAGGCGGAAGGCGTCGTGGAGCCGCTCGCGGTCGCCAAGATTCTTAAGGCCATCGTCGAGGCCGAGCAGCCCGGCCTTGTCATCCTGGGCAAGCAGGCCATCGATGACGATAGCAACCAGACCGGCCAGATGCTTGCCGCGCTGCTCGGCTGGGCGCAGGGCACCTTCGCCTCGAAGCTCGCCATCGACGGCGACAGCGTCAGCGTGACGCGTGAAGTCGACGGCGGCCTGCAGACGGTGAAGCTGAAGGCGCCGGCGATCGTGACGACGGATCTGCGTCTCAACGAGCCGCGCTACGCTTCGTTGCCGAACATCATGAAGGCGAAGAAGAAGCCGATCGACGAGAAGTCGCCGGCCGATTACGGCGTCGACGTGAAGCCGCGGCTTGAAGTGCTCAAGACGGCCGAGCCGTCGGGCCGCAAGTCGGGCGCCAAGGTCGGCTCGGTGGCCGAACTCGTGAGCAAGCTGAAAGACGAAGCGGGGGTGCTGTAACGATGACCACTCTTCTCATCGCCGAGCACGATAACAAGTCGCTCAAGGATGCCACCACGAAGGCGCTAAGCGCGGCCAAGGCGCTCGGCGCCGACGTGCACGTCCTCATCGCGGGTAAGGATGCTAAGGCCGCCGCCGAGGCCGCCAGCAAGCTCGACGGCGTTGCCAAGGTGCTCGTTGCCGAAGGCGATGCCTATGAGCATCAGTTGGCCGAGCCGATGGCCGCGCTGATCGTCTCGCTCGCGGGCTCTTATGACGCACTCGTCGCGCCGGCCACGACCAACGGCAAGAACATCATGCCGCGCGTCGCCGCCCTGATCGACGTGATGCAGATCTCCGACATCATCAAGGTTGTGGCCCCCGACACCTTCGAGCGGCCCATTTATGCCGGTAACGCCATCCAGACGGTGAAGTCGACCGACGCGAAGAAGGTCATCACTGTCCGTACCTCGACCTTCCAGGCGGCGGGGCAGGGCGGCTCGGCGCCAATCGAGAGCGCGACGGCGGCGAGCGATCCGGCGTTGTCGTCTTTCGTCGGCGAGGAGTTATCGAAGTCGGATCGTCCCGAGCTCACCTCGGCCAAGATCATCATCTCCGGCGGCCGCGCCATGCAGAGCCGTGAGAACTTCACCAAGTACATCGAGCCGGTGGCCGACAAGCTGGGCGCCGCCGTCGGCGCCTCGCGCGCGGCGGTCGACGCGGGCTACGCGCCGAACGACTGGCAGGTGGGTCAGACCGGGAAGGTGGTGGCGCCGGAGCTGTACATCGCGGTGGGCATTTCCGGCGCGATCCAGCATCTCGCCGGCATGAAGGATTCCAAGGTCATCGTTGCGATCAACAAGGACGAGGAGGCGCCCATCTTCCAGGTCGCCGACTATGGTCTGGTCGCCGACCTCTATCAGGCGCTGCCGGAGCTGTCGGCGGAGCTGGATAAGGTCAAGCGCTGAGCCTGCGTCAGAATGACCGAACCGCCGGTGGTGCGATCCGGCGGTTCGGCGTACAAAGAGAGCCGAACCGCCGCGCTTCACGACATTCGGGGCCGCGTGCGCCGGATATCCATCGATCGGAAATAAGAACATGGCTGTGACTATAAAAACTGTCGGGGTCGTCGGCGCAGGCCAGATGGGCAACGGTATCGCTCATGTCTGCGCGCTTGCTGGTTTCCCGGTGATGCTCAACGACGTGTCGGCGGACCGCATCAAAGCGGGTATCGCGACGGTTACAGGTAACCTGGCGCGCCAAGTGTCCAAGAAGACGATCTCGGAGGACGAGCGTAAGAATGCCTTGGCGCTGATCAAGCCTGCCGAGAAGTACGAGGACCTGACGAACTGCGATCTCGTCATCGAGTCCGCGACCGAAAAAGAAGACGTCAAGCGCAAGATCTTTTCCGATCTCTGCACGGTGCTGAAGCCCGAGGCGATCGTCGCCTCGAACACCTCGTCGATCTCCATCACGCGGCTGGCCTCGGCCACGGACCGCCCCGAGCGCTTCATCGGCATCCACTTCATGAATCCGGTGCCGTTGATGGAGCTGGTCGAGCTCATTCGCGGCATTGCCACCGACGATGTCACCTTTGAAGCCAGCAAGACCTTCGTCAGCAAGCTCGGCAAGACCATCGCGGTGTCGGAAGATTTCCCGGCCTTCATCGTCAACCGCATCCTGCTGCCGATGATCAACGAGGCCATCTACACGCTGTACGAAGGCGTCGGTAACGTCGAGGCGATCGACACCGCCATGCGCCTCGGCGCGCATCATCCGATGGGCCCGCTCGAATTGGCCGACTTCATCGGTCTCGACACCTGCCTGTCGGTCATGCAGGTGCTGCACGAGGGCCTTGCCGACTCGAAGTACCGCCCGTGCCCGCTGCTGGTGAAATACGTCGAAGCCGGCTGGCTCGGCCGCAAGACCAAGCGCGGCTTCTACGATTACCGCGGCGAAAAGCCGGTGCCGACGCGGTAAGCGCTCTTTACGCGCAACCTCCCTCCGCCATCATCCTGAGCAGCGCTCCGAAGGAGCGCGTCTCGAAGGATGTGGGCGCCCCCCGCCTCGGGACGAGGCCGGCCGCTATGCCGCCACGGGCTTTTCCGCGAAGTCGTTCATCTGTGCCGCCAGCGCGCGCTTGAAGGCCGGCCGCGCCTCGCAGCGCAGGCGATAGTTCTCCAACACCGGCATCGCCGTCACCAGATCGCAGTGACGCGGAATGCGCAGCACGCTGGCCATCAGCAAATCGGCGGCGGTGAAGCGCTCCTCGAGATAGTCACGGCCGTCGAGCCATTGCGATAAGGCCTCGAGTCGCGACTGCGCGAGTTGCAGCGCGCCGGGTCGGCGCTCTTTCGCCCAGTCTTTATCGGCGTGGAAGAGATCGATCGCGGTCAGGTTCTGGATGTGCGGCTCGATCGAATTGAGTGCGGCGAACATCCAGGTGAGCGTGCGGGCGCGCGCTTTCTCCTCGCGTGGCATCAAGGTGTCGGACTTCGTCGCGATGTGATGGACGATGGCGCCCGACTCGAACAGCACGAAGCCGTCCTCTTCGTAGGTCGGCACCTGGCCGAACGGCTGAAGTCGCCGGTAGGTGTCGGATTGCTGATCGTTTGGCCCGATGAGCCATGTATCGTAGGGGAGGCCGGCTTCCTCCAACGCCCAGCGCACGCGCAGATCACGCACCAGACCGCGCGCGAATTCGGGTACCCAGCGGAAAGCGCTTACCGAAATCATGTCACTACTCCTTCCTAGATCAACAGTCGGATGCGTTACATCGGCCGCGGCGTGATCATCGCGATCTTGGCGCCGCCCGGTTGTTCGAGGATGGCGATACGGCCGACGCCCGGAATATCGGACGGCGCGCGCACTTCCTTGGCGCCGGCGATGAGCGCTGTCTTGAAGCGTGTGTCGACATCGTCGACGGCGATGTACGAGAGCCAATGTTCTGGCGCGTCCTTGCAGCGCTCGTCGGCGCTTGTGTCGTACAGGCCGCCGACGCGGTCATCACCGTTCTTGATGATCCAATACGTGAAGCCCGGCATGCCCATGGCCTCGAAGGTCCAGCCGATCGTGGTGCCGAGAAAGCGCTGGGCGGCGTTGACATGCTGCGTATTGAGTTCGTTCCAGATGAACTTGCCATGCGGCTTCGCGTCGGCCGTGTGCAGATAGGTCTCGAGCTTGAGCAGGGCACCGGTCCAACCTTGGTTGTGACTGTCGCGCGCATCCGCGTCGAAGAAGTTTTCGTGCGTGAGCGTCATCAGCGTGCCGTCGCCATCCGGTTTGAACGTGACGGTGACGAGCGACTCGTGTTCCGGTGTCGATTTCCACGCCCAGGTGAAAACCAATTTCTCGTTCGGAACGACCTCGCGATAGACGCCGGCGACGTTATGCTCTTCCGGGGCGCCGGGCTTTTGCATGATGAAGCGGTAGCGGCCGCCTGCCCGCGCATCGGCCTCGACGGACGTACAGCGAACTTCGCCAGGCCCGAGCCATTTCTTCAGTTTTTCCGGGTCCGCCCAGGCTTGGAAGACTTTTTCGGGGCGGACGTTGAAACGGCGCTTGATGGTGAGGCTTGGCTTGGTGACGACGTCGGTTGACATGTTTCTTCCTCCAAAAACGCCGCGAGACGATCGAGGCTTTCACTCCAGAAGCGCTGGTAGCGGTTGAGCCAGTCGGTGGCTTCCTGCATCGGCGTGGCGCGCAGGCGCACGGACACGGTACGGCCGGTCTTGCTGCGTTCGACGAGCCCGGCATCCGACAAGACATCGAGATGCTTCATCACCGCCGGCAGCGACATCGCGTGCGGTCGCGCCAATTCGCTCACGGACAAAGTGTCGCGCTCGGAGAGCTGCGCGAGCAACGCGCGGCGTGTCGGGTCGGCGAGCGCTGCGAAGGTTTGATCGAGGCTCATGGGGCGTGGCTCGTCGGGCGGGGGTGTAAATACTAAACCGATAGGTTAAGTATTTGCCTGCGGGCGTCCGGAGTCAAGTCGGACGTTTGCCATTTGTTGAGGAAGGAAACCGTATGAGAGGGGTCATGGATCCGACCTCTCTCGTCTCAGCCATGGCCGGCGCCCAGATGGGCAGCGTGCAGATGGCGCTCGCCGCCAAGATGCTGAAGATGAACGCCGACTCGCAGGGCGCGATCGCGCAGGTGCTCGACGCGGCGACGCAGAACCTGAACCGCCTTGCCAATGTCGGCGCCGGGGTCGGCCAGAATCTGGATATTTCCGTCTAATCGGGCGCCATGGAACCGGTCTCCCTAGCAGCCGGCATGGTGACGGCGCGCTTCGTTGCGGTGCAGAGGATCGCACCCGTGCGCGCCCGGCGCAGCGAAAGCGCCGATGGCGGCAAGGAGACGGCGGGGCCCAATCCAGGGACGGCCAACCGGCGTCGCAACCTGCCGGATCACCTCGGACAGAATCTGGACATCACTGTTTAGTTCGGGCCCGGCGACAGTGCTTCGGATTACGACTTGCCCAGCGCCGCGGTGATCAGCTTCACCGCGTCCTCGCTCGCCCATTCGGCGGGGCCGGCGATGGTGCCGATCTCGCAGCCGGCCGGATCGACCAGCAGCGTCGTCGGCATGCCGAAGGCGCGGCCGACCGCCTTGAGCTCCTGGAAGCTCTTGGCATTGCCGTCGGCGTAATAGGCGAGGTGATTGGCGCCGACCTCCTTCAAGAAGGCCTTGGGCTTGTCCGGATCGCGGGTGTCGATATTCACCGCCACCACCTGGAAATCCGGGCTGCCGAGTTTCTCTTCCAGCGCGTTGAGCGCCGGCATCTCGGTGCGGCAGGGCACGCACCAGGTCGCCCATAGATTGAGAAGCACGGTGCGGCCCTTGAAATCCGCGAGCGTGACGGGCTTGCCCGCGACGTCGTGGAAGGACAGGTTCGGCACCTTGAGCGGGTCCTGCGCCATCTTGACCGCCGCGACCTCGCCTTTGGCGAAGGGGGCGACCTTCTTGGCCAGCGCCACCGCGGGCCGGCAGGCCTTATCGCCCCCTGCATTGCGCGTGAGGGTGGCTATCCCGTATACCGCCCCCAACCCGACGATCACGCCGGCCGCGCCGCCCGCCAGGACCATGGCGAACCGTTTCTTGGCGAAGCTGGAAGATCGGTCGGTCATGTCGGGAAAAACCTTCAGGTCGCGGACGTCATGAGCAACAAAATGTGGGGCGGGCGGTTTGCCTCCGGCCCGGATGCCATCATGGAGGAGATCAACGCCTCCATCGACTTCGACCGGCATCTCTACCGCCAGGACATCACCGCGTCCAAGGCCCATGCCGAGATGCTGGCCAAGCAAGGCATCATTGCGGCGGACGATGCGAAATCGATCGCTCACGGTCTAGACACGATTCTGTCAGAGATCGAACAGGGTAAATTCTCGTTCCAGCGCGCGCTGGAAGACATTCATATGAACGTCGAGAGCCGGCTCACCGACATCGTCGGGCCGGCGGCCGGGCGCCTGCATACCGCGCGCTCGCGCAACGACCAGGTCGCGACCGATTTCCGCCTCTGGGTGCGCGACACCATCGACACCATCGACGCGGCGCTCGCCGGCTATCAAAAGGCACTTGCGACGAAAGCCGCAGAGCACGCCGAAACGGTGATGCCGGGCTTCACGCATTTGCAGACGGCGCAGCCGGTCACTTTCGGCCATCATCTGCTCGCATACGTGGAAATGACCGCGCGCGATCGCGGCCGTTTCGCCGATGCGCGCAAGCGCCTCAACGAGTCGCCGCTCGGCTCCGGCGCGCTTGCCGGCACCTCCTTCGATCTCGACCGCGAGATGACGGCGAAAGCGCTCGGCTTCGACCGCCCGACGGCGAATTCGCTCGATGCCGTCTCCGACCGCGATTTCGTCATGGAGACGCTCGCGGCGGCCTCGATTGCCGCCGTGCATCTGTCGCGCTTCGCCGAGGAGATCGTGATTTGGACCTCGCCGATCGTCGGCCTGGTCAAGCTCACGGACAAGTTCACGACCGGCTCATCGATCATGCCGCAGAAGCGCAATCCGGATGCGGCGGAGCTGGTGCGCGCCAAGGCCGGGCGCATCATCGGCGCGCTCAACGGCATCCTGATCGTCATGAAGGGCCTGCCGCTCGCTTATGCCAAGGACATGCAGGAGGACAAGGAAGGCGCGATGGACGCGCTCTCCGCCCTCTCGCTCGCCATCGCCGCGATGACCGGCATGGTCGCCGACATGGTGCCGGACGAAGCCAAGATGAAGAAGGCCGCGGGCGAGGGCTATGCCACCGCCACCGACCTCGCCGACTGGCTGGTGCGCACGCTCAACATCCCCTTCCGCCAGGCCCACCACATCACCGGCCGCATCGTCGCGCTGGCGTCCGAGAAGGGCGTGCCGCTGCACCGGCTGACGCTCGCCGACATGCAAGGCGTCGAGCCGAAGATCACCGACGACGTGTTCAACGTCCTGTCGGTGACCAATTCGGTGAAGAGCCGCGTGTCCTATGGCGGCACGGCGCCCAAGAATGTGCGCGCGCAGGCCAAGCGCTGGTTGAAGATCCTGGCCAAGTAGAGCGCTTGATATGGCAGAGCCAAGACGCGGGCGCCTCAAGGGTGGCGCCAACACCGAAGCCGAGGCGGAAAAGCTGTCTTTGTCCGAGTTCAACCTGTTGATTGCAGGCGCCGCCTGGCGGTTCGACTCCGTGACCAACTCCAACCTGCGGAAGAATGCCTTCAAACGGCTGGTGTGGCTCGAAACGCAGCGTGAACGGCTCCACGGCATCGAGGCGCCGGAGCGCAAGCTGGCCGCGCGCCAGTCCGGCGACTGAATGAGACGCTATTTCGCCTTTTATCGCGGCTTTGCTAAGATGCCGGCCGTATTCGGAGATCGCAGTTTGTCAGTATCAGACCGTCCCTTCCCGCGCCTCGCTGTGATCGCTGTGCTCGTCGCCGCGCTCGGCCTTGCCGGCTGCGGCCGCAAGGGCCCGCTTGATCCGCCGCCGTCGGCCTCGGCGGCGCCCGCGACCGAGCAGGCTCCACCGTCAGCGCAAGGCCCCGGTCTCGTCGGTCCCGCATCGATGTCGCCATTCGGCAGCGGCGGCAGTTCGAGCGCGAATTCCGGATCGCCCACCGGCACGGCGACACCGCCGACGACGCAGAACAAGAAATTCCTGCTCGATCCTTTGTTGAACTGAACCGGCGCGCTTCCGATGCATCACTTCGACTATCGCGCCGGCGTCCTGCACGCCGAGGGCGTCGACCTCACCGCGCTCGCGGCCGAGGTCGGCACGCCGTTCTACTGCTATTCCACCGCCACGCTGACGCGGCACTACAAGGTCTTCGCCGGCGCCTTCGCCGATGTCGACGCGCTCGTCTGCTACGCCATGAAGGCGAATTCCAACCAGGCGGTGATCAAGACGCTGGCCGAACTCGGCGCGGGCGCCGACGTGGTCTCCGGCGGCGAGCTCAAGCGCGCCCGCGCGGCCGGCATTCCGGCGCAGAAGATCATGTTCTCCGGTATCGGCAAGACCGAGGCGGAGCTGGCGCTGGCGCTCGACGAAGGCATCTTCTGCATCAACGTCGAGTCCGAGCCTGAGCTGCATTTCCTGTCGAAGATCGCCAAGGCGAAGGGCCGCACGGCGCATGTATCGGTGCGCGTCAATCCGGACGTCGATGCCAAGACGCACCACAAGATCGCGACCGGCAAGGCCGAGAACAAGTTCGGCATCCCGATCAGCCGCGCGCGCGAAGTCTACAAGCATGCGGCGGCGCTGCCCGGCATCGCGGTGTCGGGCGTCGACATGCACATCGGCAGCCAGATCACCGATCTCGATCCGTTCGGCAACGCGTTCGCGCTGCTGGCCGAGTTCGTGCGCGACCTCCGCGCGGATGGGCACGCCATCACGCATGTCGACCTCGGCGGCGGCCTCGGCATCCCCTATCACGACGACAACGAGCCGCCGCCGCATCCTGAGGAGTACGCCGCCGTCGTGAAGAAGGCGACGCGCGATCTCGGCTGCAAATTGATCTTCGAGCCGGGCCGGTTGCTCGTGGGCAATGCCGGCATCCTGGTGACGCGCGTCCTGTTCATGAAGCACGGCGACGTGAAGCACTTCGTCGTCGTCGATGCGGGCATGAACGATCTCATCCGTCCGACGCTCTACGAGGCGTATCACGCGATCATGCCGGTGAAGGAACCGGCGCCGCACGCGCGGCGCCTGCGCGCCGACGTGGTGGGCCCGGTCTGTGAGAGCGGCGACTTCCTCGCCAAGGACCGCGACATGGTCGAGCCGAAGGACGGTGACCTGCTCGCGGTGATGACCGCCGGCGCTTACGGCGCGGTGCAGGCCGGCACCTACAACACGCGTGCGCTGGTGCCCGAGGTGCTGGTCAACGGCGACAAGTGGGCCCTCGTGCGCCCGCGCGTGACGGCCGAGGAATTGATCGCGCTCGATCGCTTGCCGGATTGGCTTTGAGTTAGTCCCGCAATCGCCAACCTCTCTACATCATCCTGAGGTGGCCGCGAAGCGGCCCTCGAAGGATGAACGGCCCGGGCGCCTCGGCCGTCGCGCTTCGAGGCTCGCTTCGCTCGCACCTCAGGGTGACGGGACCAAAGCTGTGCCTGTCCGTGTCGGCTGCATATCGCCGCGTCTCTCCGCCTTGAAAGCGACGAATTAGCCGCATTTCATGCATGTTAGCCGTGCGGCACAGCACAAAGTCGTGCATGGCTGCGGATATTCCCGCGTGTTAGCGTGTTGGGACTTTGAGATTCCCTCGCCGGGCGACGGAGCGCCTTTTTGGACGGTTTGGACGAGCGGCCCGATCACCGGGAACCCACGACCCGCCTGATGTTGTCGCGCGCCATCCAGCGCGCGCGCGGTAGCCTGTTATGGGAGGGTCTGTGGCCGGGGCTCGCCGGTCTGCTCACCGTGGGCGGCCTGTTCCTGGCTTTCTCGTGGGCGGGCTTCTGGCTGATGCTGCCGCCGGTCGGCCGCGCCGTCGGGCTTGTCGTCTTCACGCTGCTCGCCATTTTCGCGGCGTTTCCCCTCGTTCGGCTGCGGGTCCCCACCGAAACGGACGGTTTGCGCCGGCTCGACCGCTCGAGCGGCGAGGCGCATCGGCCGGCCTCGACGGTCGCCGATCGCATGGCGATCGGCCAGCACGATCCGCTGACGCAGGCCCTTTGGCGCGTGCATATCGAGCGGGCGCTGCTGTCGGCGCAAAAGCTGAAGGCCGGTTGGCCACGGCCCAATGTGTCGCTGCGCGATCCCGCCGCGATCCGAGCTCTCGCTGTCATCCTGGTCGTTGCCACCTTCTTCGGCGCGAGCGGCGAACGCGCCAAACGCGTCATGGCGGCGTTCGACTGGCAAGGCGTCGTGGCGCCGGCGAATTTCCGCGTCGATGCCTGGGTGACGCCGCCGGCCTATACCGGCCGGCCGCCGGTGATGCTGCCGGGACTGCGTCCGGGCGAGACGGCGCAAAATGGAACGCAGACCGCGGCCTTCACCGTGCCCGCCGGCAGCCAGCTCATCATCCGCTCGACGGGCAACGTGCAGGTCGAGGTTGCGCACAAAGGTGGCCTCGAAGAGGCCGCTGCCGAAGCGCAGACGCTGCCCGCCGGCACCGCCGAGCATAAGCTTATCATCAAGAGCGATGGCACGGCCTCGGTGCGCAGCGTCGTCGGTCAGGATCTGCACTGGCAGTTCACCGCCATTCCGGACCGTGCGCCGAACATCGAATTGACGAAGGATCCCGAGCGCCAGGCGCGCGGCGCGCTCAGGCTCGATTACAAGATGGACGACGACTACGGCGTTGTCGAAGCCAAGGCGGCGTTCTCGCTCAAGGATGGCGCTGCCAAGACGGCGCATCCGCTGTTCGGGCCGCCCGATTACGCGCTGGTGCTGCCGCAGGCGCGCACGCGTTCGGGCGTCGCGCAGACGACGCATGACCTCACCGATCACCCGTGGGCCGGCGCCGAGGTCAATCTCACGCTCACCGCAAAGGACGAAGCCGGCAATGTCGGTCAGAGCGAGCCGCGTACGCTCACCTTGCCGCAGCGCATCTTCGTCAAGCCGCTGGCGCGCGCGCTGATCGAGCAGCGGCGCAATCTGGCGCTCGATGCCGGGCAGAAGCCGTTGGTGCTGACGGCGCTCGACGTGCTGGCGCTGGCACCGGAGAAATTCATACCGGAGGCCGGCATCTACCTCGGTCTGCGTTCGATCTACTATCAGCTGCAAGGCGCCAAAACCGACGACGCGATGCGCGAGGTCGTCGCGCGGCTGTGGGAGATGGCGTTGCAGATCGAGGATGGCAACGTCAGCCAGGCCGAGCAGGCGTTGCGCCAGGCGCAGGAGGCGTTGCGGCAGGCGCTCGATCGCGGCGCGAGCGACGAAGAGATCAAGCAGTTGATGGATCAGCTGCGCGCGGCGATGGACAAGTTCCTGCAGGCGCTCGCCGAGGAGATGCGCAAGAACCCGCAGCAGCTCGCGCGGCCGCTCGATCAGAACACGCGTACGCTCAGCCAGCAGGATCTCAAGAGCATGCTGGACCGGCTCGAGAGCATGGCGCGGTCCGGCAACAAGGATGCCGCGCGCCAGCTGCTCGAACAGCTGCAGGCGATGATGGAAAATCTGCAGATGGCGCGGCCGGGCGCGCAGGGCGATAACGGCGACGACGATATGAACTCGGCGCTGGACGAGCTCGGCGATATGATCCGCAAGCAGCAGCAGTTGCGCGACCGCACCTACAAGGAAGGTCAGGAGCAGCGGCAGCAGAATCGCCAGCGTGGACAGCGCGGCCAGCAGGGCAATCAGCAGATGGGCGATCTGCGCCAGGACCAGCAGGGCCTGCGCGACCGGCTCAACAAGCTGCTCGAACAGTTGCGCAAGCGCGGCCTCGGCCAGCAGGGCCAGCAAGGCGAGCAGCAGGGCGAACAAGGCGATCAGCAGGGCCAAGATCAGGGATCTGGCGACCAGATGGGCCAGCTCGGCGATGCCGGCGAAGCCATGGGCGACGCTGAAGGCTCACTCGGCGAGGGCGATGCCGAAGGCGCCGTCGACGGCCAGGGCCGTGCGCTCGAAGCCATGCGCAAGGGCGCGCAAGGTCTCGCGCAACAGATGCAGCAGCAGCAGGGCCAGAGCGGTCCGGGCCCGAACGGCCGACCGGGGCGCGGCCGCGAGCGCGCGCAGAACGACACCGATCCGCTCGGGCGTCCGTTGCGCGGCCGCGATTACGGCGACGACGTCACCGTGAAGGTGCCGGGCGAAATCGACGCGCAGCGCGCGCGCCGCATTCTCGAAGAGCTGCGCAAGCGCTTCGGCGAGAGCTTCCGGCCGCAGCTCGAACTCGATTACATCGAGCGCCTGCTCAAGGATTTCTGAGGCGCGGCCGTAGGGCGCGCCTTTGCCGACCCTACGTTCGGCCTGAGCGCGGCGCGCGCAAGACAAAGCAGGCGCTGCCGGCGGCGCGGATGCGAGCGCAGAGCGTGTTCGCGGCGGGGCGCGTATCGGCGCCGATCCACGCTTTGTAGATGCGGTTCAGGCCGCGCTCGCGCGCCGCGGTCAGGATCGGTTCGGGCGCGCCGGTCAGCGCGCGCACTTGGCCGATCACGCGCGCATAGCGATCGAGCACATGATCGCGCGACAGGCCGGCGGCGAGCACCAGACCCCATGGCTTCGACAGCGCGCTCTCGACCTGCTGCTTGAGCTCGGAGAAGAACGCGCCCGGCGGCTCTTGCAGCGAGGCGATGAGTTGCTCGCAGTCGGTTGCCGGCGCGAGCAAGTCCGCCGAGCCCACCTTGGCCCAATCGTCGACGCCGCGCCCGGTGATCGCTAGGACGTAGTTGCGCGTCTCGGCCGGCAGGGTGCGCGTGCCGTCGAGCCAGCCGCGCACCCGCGCCGGTCCGGCATTGTATGCCGCCGCGGCGAGGCCGAGATTGCCGAACGTGGTGCGCAATTCGCTGAGGAACGCCGCCGCCTTCGGCAGCGCCTGCACCGGATCGTACGGGTCGTCGAGGCCGCGCTCCGCAGCGGTGCCGGGCATGAATTGCGCGATGCCCTGCGCGCGCTGGCCGCGGCGCGTCCGTGGCCCCACCGCGTCCGCATCGAACCGGCTTTCACGCCAGATGACCCGCGCCAGGAAGGCCGGCGGTAAATCGTTTGCTTTCGCCGCCGATTCCAGCATCAGGCAGAGCGATTGGCCGGCGTCTTCGGCATGGCCCGGCGCGATGCAGGCGACAAGCGACAGGGCGAAAGCGGCCGCCGCCGCTGCCGGTCTCAATGTTCCGATAAGGCGAGCCATGGCCGCGTCGCCGCGTTGCGTATCGTCCGCGGACTTAAGCCACGTCCTCGCGTCCCGGTTCCTGCGCGCGCTACTTCTTGCCGGCCATGGCGTCGTTGGCGGTAAAGAAGCGCACCATCACGTCATTGGCGTCGGCCGGCGGCGCGGCGAGGCGGCTCGAGAACGGCAGCCGCTTTCCGGGTTCGAGAATGCTGCGGTCGGGCTTGGCGGTCCAGGTGTAGATCTCCTGGCCGTCTTTGTTGCGCGCGGCAAATCGCAGGCGCGGCACTTCCACCGGCTTGCTGGCCGTGCTGACGATGTTGCCCTCGACCATCAGGATCGTGGCACCGTCCTGGCTCTCGCGCGTGATGCGCACATTGTCGAAGGCGAGCTGGCGCAGGTTGACCGGCAGGCCGATAGCGGCAAACAGCGACGCGGTCTGCGGCAAGAACCGCACCACTTCGCTGCGCGCGCCGATCAAGGCGACGTTGACGGCGAACAGCACGAGGATGACCGCTGTCCAGCGCGAGGAGATCCGCGACTTCTTGCGCTTGGCCTGCATCCGCTTGCGGCGGGCGGCGAAGGTCTCGAGCTGCTCCTCCCGCTCGGCGGGCGTCGTCTCCTGGTAGACGGGCGGCTCTTGGGCGCCCAGCGGCTCGCTGGGCGGCATGACCGGCGGCACCAGCGACGGCGCGTCGACGATGGCGGCCGGCGGCATCTCCGGCTGCGGTTCGAGCTCGAACGAGGCGGGCGCCGGGGGTGGCGTGAAATCGGGCGCCGCGGCGAAGGGGGCGGCGGTATCCATGGCCGGTGGCTCGGATGCGGCCGGCTCCGGCAGCGGGGCTTCTTCCGGCAATCCGAAATCGTCGGCCGCGGCCTCGTGCGGGGTACGGTCGCGCAGCACGCCACGCACCTGCTCGGCCTCCGCCTCGGCGATGACCTCATCGACGAAAGGGTCGGCCTCGGCGGTCGGCGTCGCAAACCAGGTGGTTTTACAACGCGCGCAGCGGACCATGCGGCCGGCCGAACCGACCGACTCGGAATCGATCTGGTAGGACGTGGCGCAACTCGGACAGACGATCAACATGGCATCGGTCGCGATTTCCATCGGCGGGACCTTACCACCCGTCCCTTAATGGATCGGAAACCATGGACCGACAGGGTGCGGGCCAGCGGCAGTGGCCCGAGGGCACTGGCAGGGCCGCTACAATGCTGTAAAAGCGCAGTTAGACTGATCGGGAGCGCGCGGGCACGGTCCGTCCTGTGGTCCTAAGCCACGGATCGATCAATGGAATTCATCGGAGAAGCGGGTGGTCCGATTCGAGAATGTCGGCTTGCGCTACGGCCTTGGGCCGGAGGTTCTGCACGACCTCACTTTTCGCATAGAGCCGCATTCCTTCCAATTTCTCACCGGGCCCTCGGGCGCCGGCAAGACCAGCCTGTTGCGGCTTCTTTTCCTGTCGCTGAAGCCGACCCGCGGCCTGATCACCCATTTCGGCCACGACGTCGCGACGCTGTCGCGCGACGCGGTCGCCACGTTGCGCCGGCGCATCGGCATCGTTTTTCAGGACTTCCGGTTGCTCGACCACATGACGACCTACGAGAATGTGGCGCTGCCGCTTCGCGTGATGGGCCGGGCCGAGGATACCTATCGCGACGAGGTGATGGAGCTGTTGCATTGGGTCGGCCTCGGCGAGCGCGTGTTCGCGCTGCCGCCGGTGCTGTCGGGCGGCGAGAAGCAGCGCGCGGCCATCGCCCGCGCGGTGATCGCGCGTCCCCAATTGCTGCTCGCGGACGAGCCCACCGGCAACGTCGACCCCTCGCTCGCCCAGCGCCTGCTGCGGCTGTTCATCGAACTCAACAAATCCGGGACGTCGGTCGTCATCGCCACTCACGACATTGCCTTGATGGACGAGTACGATGCGCGCCGGCTGGTGCTGCACGACGGACGTCTGCACATCTATGATTGAAGTCAAGGTTACAAGGATGGTCGAAAGCGAACGCGTCGACGCGACATTGCCGTCGCGCACGCCCATTATCTTTCTGCCGCGCTTCGACACCTCGCTCGTGCCGCGCAACTCGATCGCCGGCCGCGCGCTGGTGGCGGTGGTGGCCATCATGACCTTTCTCGCCTCGCTTACCGCAGGCGGCGTCGTGCTCGTCAGCCAGGCGGCGAGCGAATGGCAGTCCGACGTTTCGCGCGAGGTCACCATTCAGCTCATCCCCGCGGCGGGCCGCGATACCGACGCGCTCGTCGACAAGGCGGCATCTGTGGCGCGCAATTTTCCCGGCATCGCCGAGGTGCGCGTCTACTCCAAGGACGAGTCGGCGCAACTCTTGGAGCCATGGCTCGGTGCCGGCCTGAAGCTCGAGGAATTGCCGGTGCCGCGGCTGATCGTGGTGAAGATCGCGTCCGGCGCCGCGCCGGATATCCCGCAGCTGCGCAGCATGCTTGCCGAACAGGTGCCGGGGGCGACGCTCGACGACCACCGCGGCTGGATCGACCGCATGCGCGCCATGGCAGGCACCGCGGTCGCCGCCGGCATCGGCATCCTCGCCTTGATGATCGCGGCCACGATTTTGTCGGTGACCTTCGCTACGCGGGGTGCCATGGCCACGAATCGGACCGTCATAGAAGTGCTGCATTTTGTCGGCGCCAAGAATGGCTTCATCGCCAGCAATTTTCAGCGCCATTTCCTGTTGCTCGGGCTGCAGGGCGGCGCGATCGGCGGCGGCGGCGCGATCCTGTTGTTCGCTTTTGCCGCGCTCATGACCCGCTGGTTCGCCGGCACCGCGGGCGGGGCACAGACGCAAGCTCTGTTCGGCTCGTTCTCGATCGGCTGGAGCGGTTATCTCATCGTGGTGTTGCAGGTGGTGCTGATCGCGGTGGTGACAGCCTATACTTCCCGTGTCACCGTCAATCGTACGTTAGAAATGATCGACTAGCATGCTCGGAAGTCTCGCCCGTTGGATCGGTTTTCTGACGATGACCGTGTGCGTCGCCGGCGCCGTGGTGCTCGCCGGCGGCTTCCTATGGTTCGTCTCCAACATCGCCAGCGAGGAGGTCACGCTCGACCGTAACGCCGACGGCATTGTCGTTCTGACGGGGGCTGCGGCGCGCATCCCCGACGCGATCGAACTGCTCGCCGCCGAACACGGCAAGCGGCTCTTGATCACCGGCGTGCACCGCACGATCAGCGCCAAGGAGATCGCGCGGCTGACGCCGCTCTACACCAAGTATTTCACCTGCTGCATCGATCTCGACCGCTCCGCGCTCAACACGTTCGGCAATGCGCTCGAGACCAAGCGCTGGGCGCATGATCACAATTTCATGACGCTGATCGTGGTCACGTCGAACTGGCACATGCCGCGGGCCTTGGTCGAGCTCGAGCACCAGTTGCCGGAAGTGAAGCTCATCGCCTTCCCGGTGATGTCCGTGAAGTTGAAGACCGAGCCGTGGTGGCAGAGCGTCGACACGGCGCGGCTTCTGTTCGGCGAATATCTGAAGTATCTGTTGGCGCTCACCCGCATGCGCCTGGACTCGGAAGGCGTCGCGTAAGGACAAAATCCGTGATCGTTCTACGCTCCATCGCCTTCAACGTGCTCTTTTACGTGGGCACTTTCGTCTATCTCATCGCGGCGCTGCCGACGTTCTTCATGCGCTATACCGCGATCGTCGAGGTCGCGAAATCGTGGGCGCGCTTCAACCTCATGCTGCTGCGTGTCGTCGTCGGCCTCGACTATGAGATCCGCGGGCGGGAGAAGATTCCGCCTGGAGCCGTGCTGGTCGCGGCCAAGCACCAATCGGCTTGGGAGACTTTCGCGCTGCTGCCGCTGTTTCCCAATCCGGTATTCATCCTCAAGCGCGAACTGCAATGGATCCCGATCTTCGGCTGGCTCACGATCAAGGGCCGCATGGTGCCGGTCGATCGCCGCAAGGGTGCAAAGGCGCTCGTCGCCATGGTCGAGCGCGCGCGCATCGAGCTCGCTCTCAACCGCCAGCTCATCATCTTTCCCGAAGGGACCCGCCGGCCGGCCGGGGCTGACCCTGCGTACAAACAAGGCGTCGCCCATCTCTACGTGGCGGAAGGTGTGCCCTGCGTGCCGATCGCGCTCAATTCGGGCTTGTTCTGGCCGCGTCGCTCGGTCCGGCGTCATCCCGGCAAGGTTTTGGTGGAGATCCTCGATCCGATCCCGGCCGGGCTTGCCCGCGAAGAATTCTTCCAGCGCTTGCAAGCGGCGATCGAGCCTGCCACCGCGCGGCTGATCGCCGAAGCGAAGGCGAGGGGTACGGATAAAACCTAAATCCGCTCGTCGGCGCGAAAGCGCGGACCGAATGCGATAGCGCGCTTGTCAGGTCCTGCTGGATTCCGACTGCAAGTCGGCTGTGGCCGACTTGCGCCTTCAAGTGCGCGAGGGAGTGAACGGCGCGGGACGGCGCCTCAGCTTTGTTCGTGCGTGCCCTTGAGTCGCTCGGCCAGAAGATGCAGCTCGCGGTCGCGGAAGCCCAGCTTCTCCAGCGCGCCGACCGTCTCCAAAACATAATCGCGGTTGTTGCCGGAGCGGCCGTGCCCCTGGCGCACGTGATGCAACTGCTGCTCCAGCGTGAGCCGGCCGGCGAACTGCTCATGGCCGCGGTCGACCATATAACAGACCGCGCTCACGCGCTGCTTGGGATCGTCGTCGAGCCAGACGGTGCGCCACGCCTCGCGGTAGACCATGGTCACCTGCTCGCGCTCGCGCAGATACTGGATCGTCGCCGCGCGTTTGTCCGCCGTCACCCGGTAGGCGACGCCGCGGCAGTTGCCGCCGCGATCGAGACCGAGCACCAGGCCGGGCTTTTCCGGCGTACCGCGGTGGACGAAGGAGTACACGCACAGGGCGCGATGGGCGCCGACGCAACGCGCCTTGCGCTGGTCGATGAAGTCGAAGCCGGGGCGCCAGATCAGCGAGCCGTAGCCGAAGACCCAGAGGTCCTCGCCATTGTTCTCAGGGGCGTTCATCGCGGGTGGGCTTCGACCACGGTATGTGAAGGAGGCTTCGCGTATCAGGGCGGGGGGCCACGCGCAATAAGCCCCTATCCGGTCACCGGGCGCCGCCTTCGGCCCATAAACGCCGCAATCGGTGCAGCTAAACTGAGGAACTATCCGATTCCGTGACGGTTTTCCGATAGGAACCCATGAGCGACGTGCTACCTAGACCGCGCGATTCCCAGCCCGCAGCCGTCGAAGCCGCGATGCCCCCCGATTCTGCGCGCCGCAAGCGGCGCTACATCGTTCTGACCGTCCTCGTCGCCCTCGTCATCGTCGGCTGGAGCGGGCTTTGGTATTACGCCGTCGGTCAGGCGGGCAACGTTCTCGACGGCTGGCGTGACCGCGAGGCGAAGGCCGGGCGCATCTACAACTGCGGCTCGGCGTCGATCGGCGGCTATCCTTTCCGTATCGAGGTAAGCTGCCAGAACGCGTCGGCGGTGTTCCGCGCCCTTCAGCCGCCGCTCGAGATCAAGACGGCGGACATCCTCGCCGCGGTGCAGATCTATCAACCCGATCTGATCATCAGCGAGTTCACCGGTCCGGCCACGATCGGCGACGCCGGCCACCCCCCGGTGCTCAGCGCCAATTGGAAGCTCGGCCAGGCCAGCGTGCGCGGCACGCCGACGGCGCCGGAGCGCGTCGCGCTCGTGTTCGATGCGCCGGTCCTCGAGCGCCTGTCGGGCGACAGCCGTGAGAGCTTGCTGAGGGCCAATCACCTCGAGCTGCACGGCCGCGTCGCCGAGGGATCCGCCGCCGACAAGCCGGTGATCGAGGCGGCGCTGAGCGCGGAGGGCATCACCGCGCCGGCTTTGCATCCTGCAGCGGCGCAGCCGCTCGACGCCGATATGGTCACCGTGTTGCGCGGGCTCAACGACCTTAGCCCCAAGCCTTGGGCCGAACGCTTCCGCGAAATGCAGGCCGCCGGCGGCCGCATCGACATCACCCGCGCGCGGGTGCAGCAGGGCAATATCCTGGCCGTTGGCGCCGGTCAGCTGATGCTCAATCCGCAGGGCCGGCTGCAAGGTCAGTTGCGCGTGACGATCGCCGGCATCGACGAATTCCTCGACAAGATCGGCGCCCAGCGCATGGTGCAGAGTTCGCCGACCATGGACCGGCTCGCCGGCTTCCTCGATCGCTTCTCGCCCGGCCTCGGCGCCGCGGCGCGGCAGCAGGCCGGCACGAACATCGCCGCCGGCATCAACATGCTGGGCGAACAGACGACGCTCGAAGGCCGTAAGGCGGTGACGCTGCCGCTGCGCTTCGATGACGGCGCGGCCTTCCTCGGTCCGATCCCGATCGGCAAGACACCGGCGCTGTTTTGAGCCGTCTTAGGGTAGCGCGTCGAGCAGCGCGGGTTTCACGCCAAGCTGGTCGATCAGGCGGGTGAGTTCCCCGCGCGCCTGCGCATTGCTGCGCTGATGGCGCTCCGCCAGAATGAGCTCGTTCTTCATCGTATGCTCGAGGCCGGTGAACTCGGTGACGCGCACTTTGTAGCCATGCGCCTCCAGGACCAAGCCGCGGATGACGTTGGTGACATGCGCGCCGAATTCCCGCCGCTGGATCGGATGGCGCCACAACTGACGTAACGGACCGCCGTGCCCTTCGAGCAGCCGCGCCACCTCGGCCTGGCAGCAAGGCACCAAGGCGATGACCTTGGCTTCATGCCGTAGCGCAAAGCGAATGGCGTCGTCGGTCGCGGTGTCGCAGGCATGCAGCGCCGTCACCATGTCGGCATGGCCGCCGGAGACCGTCGCCTCGGTGATCGGCGAGGCGATGAACGTCATCCGCTCGAAGCCCGACGACGCGGCCAAACCACGCGATGCTTCGACCAGTTTTTCCCGCGCCTCGATGCCGACGATGCTGCCGCGTCCGGCGGGTCCGAACACCAGGTCGTAGAGGATGAAGCCGAGATAGGATTTGCCGGCGCCGACATCGGCGAGCACCGGCTCTTCCTTCTCCTTGAGCAGCGTCTCCAAGGCGGGACGCAACAGCTGCGTCAGGTGCAAGACCTGCGTCAGCTTGCGTCGCGAGTCGGCATTGAGCGTGCCATCGCGTGTGAGGATGTGGAGCGCCTGCAGCAGCGGCACCGACTTTTCCGGATGCTGGCTCGGCCAGAGCTTGCTCCAGGCCTCTTTGTCTTTCGCCGCGGTATTTGCGCGTTTCATCCTTCGTCCGCCGCGTAAGGCTTGGGCAGCGGCGTGTGCGGCAAACCCGGATGCGGGCGGCCGAAATCGGGCGCGGGCGAATCCTGGCCGATCTGCACGATGCCGCGGCGGATCGCGCGCGTGCGCGTGAAGTGCTCGAACAAAGTGTTGCCGTCGCCGTTGCGGATCGCGCGGGTCAGCGCCGAGATGTCCTCGTTGAAGCGTCCGAGCATCTCCAGCACCGCGTCCTTGTTGGCGACGAAAATGTCGCGCCACATGGTCGGATCGGAGGCGGCAATGCGCGTGAAGTCGCGGAAGCCGCCGGCAGAGAACTTCAGCACTTCCGAGCGCGTCACGTTCTGCAGCTCGTCCGCGGTGCCGACGATGGTGTAGGCGATGAGATGCGGCAGATGGCTGGTGACGGCCAGCACCAGGTCGTGATGCTCCGGCGACATGGTCTCGACATTGGCGCCGAGCAGGCTCCAGAACGCGGCGAGCTTCTCGGTGGCCGACGGATCGGTGCCTTCCGGCGGCGTCAGAATGCACCAGCGGTTCACGAACAGCTCGGCAAAGCCGGCGTCGGGCCCGGAATATTCGGTGCCGGCGACCGGATGGGCCGGCACGAAGTGCACGTTGCTCGGCAGATGCGGGCTCATGTCGCGCACGACCGAGCCCTTGACCGAGCCGACGTCCGAGACGATGGCGCCGGGCGCGAGATAAGGCCCGATCTCCTGCGCCACGGGTCCGCAGGCGCCGACCGGAATACAGACGATGACGAGGTCCGCGCCTTCGACGGCGGCGGCGTTCGATTCAACGACTTGGTCGGCGATTCCGAGTTCAGCGACGCGCCGGCGCGTCTCCGGCGAGCGCGCGGTGGCGACGATTGAGCCGACGGCGCCTTGGAGCTTCGCCGCGCGCGCGATCGACGAGCCGATCAGGCCGACGCCGATCAAGGCCATCCGGTTGAAGAGGGTTTTCGACGTCATGCAAACCTCTCGCCGTCATCCTGAGGTGCGCGCCGAAGGCGCGCCTCGAAGGATGACGGGCACTGACTCTCGGGCCGTCGCCCTTCGAGGCTCGGCGCGTGCCGCGCCTCGCACCTCAGGGTGACGGGACCAACGTTGTGCCCGGCAAAGCTCACGCCGCTTTCCCCAAGAACTCCTTGAGCGCGGCGACCACCAGACGATTGGCTTCCTCGGTGCCGATGCTCATGCGCAGCGCGTTCGGCAGGTGATAGGCCTTCACGCGGCGCATGACCAAGCCGCGCTTGGTGAGGAATTCGTCGGCCTCGGCGGCGCCCTTGCCGGGCGTGTCCGGGAAGTGGATCAGGATGAAGTTGGCGACGCTCGGCGTCACCTTGAGCCCGAGCTTGGCCAGTTCCTTCGTGACCCACGCCAGCCACTCGCCGTTGAAGGCGATTGAGCGCTCGATGTGCCCGGAGTCGCCGATCGCGGCGATGCCGGCGGCGCTGGCCGGCGCGCTAACATTGAACGGTCCGCGGATGCGGTTGAGCGCATCGCAGATATGCGCCGGCGCGTAGAACCAGCCGAGGCGCAGCGCCGCGAGGCCGTGGATCTTGGAGAAGGTGCGCAGCATGAGCACGTTCTCGCTCGTCGCCACCAGCTCGATGCCGGCTTCGTAGTCGTTGCGGCGGACGTACTCCGCGTAAGCGGCGTCGAGCACGAGGAGCACGTCCGGCGGCAGGCCGGCGTGCAGGCGCTTGACCTCGTTGAACGGCAGATAGGTGCCGGTCGGATTGTTCGGGTTGGCGAGGAAGACGATCTTGGTCTTCGGCGTGACCTTGGACAGGATCGAATCGACGTCGGCGGTGAGATCCTTCTCCTCCGCGACCACGGGCTTGGCGCCGCAGCCGGTGATGGCGATCGGATACATCAGGAAGCCGTGGCGGCTGTAGACGGCCTCGTCGCCGTCCTGCAGGTAGCCGCGCGCGATCAGGTTGATGAGGTCGTCGGAGCCGGCGCCGCAGATGATGCGGGAAGGATCGAGGCCGTAGGCGCGCGCGATCGCGTCGCGCAGGTCGGTGGCGGAGCCGTCCGGATAGTCCTCCAAATGCAGGCCAACCGTCTTATAGGCGTCGACCGCGCGCGGGCTTGGGCCGAGCGGGCTCTCGTTCGACGAGAGCTTGAACACCTTGGCGACACCGGGCGCGGTGCTCTTGCCGGGAACGTAGGGGGCGATGTCGAGCACGCCGGGGCGCGGTTGCGGACGTTTGGCAGTCATTTCAATAAACCTCACAGTCAATCATGTCCCGCGGAAGCGGGGCATCCAGGAGCCGCTGGGATCCGGGAGTAGGGGATCGCCCGCCTTCGCGGGGGATGACGCCTCAGGTGTCTCAGGGGCTCTTTTCGGCGGCAACCGTATAGCGGGTTGCGTGGCTCCCGACGAGAGCCGACGAGCGGACGGTGGCGCCGGCCTTAACCAAGGTCCGGTTGACCGTTTCGAGCGTCACGTCCTTGGGCAGCGTCACCAGCAGCGCGGCGCCGTCGAAGGCGCGGTCGGGCGCGGCGATGAAGTCGGCCTGCATCGAGAGGGCCTGCGCGGCGCCCGCGCCCCAGCCGGACACGCGGATGCTCCAGACCGTGGCGTCGGTCGCCATGGCGTCGGCGGCGACCCGCGACAGCACGAACACAGGGAAGGCGGCCGGATGGTCCGGCCGCTCGACGAAGGGCAGCCGGGCGATGATCTTCGGCGCGGCGTCGAATTCGAGCGCGCTCCACCAGGCCCCGGCGCCGGCAACCGCCGCGGCCGGCACCAGGCCGAGATCGCCCTTGGATTCCGACACCGCGGCGACGACGCCGGCGGCGCCCATGTGCGGGATGAAGGGCACCGTGAAGCCGAAATGGAAGCGGGCGGAATCGCGCATCGAGGCATCGCCGGCCGACAGGTCCGCATGCACGGAGAAGGGCGCCTGCACGTAAGTGAAGGTGGCGATGATGACGCGCCAGATGCTCTCGACGGTATCGAGCGGCAGGATGCCGCGGTGGCGCTTGACCAGCCGGCGCATCATCTCGGCCTCGCGCGCGGGCCGGAACGCCGAACCGGTTTCCTGACTCTTCTTGACCGCGATGAGCCGGCCGATGATCTCGCTGCGCTCGATGAGCAGACCGTGCATCGTCTCGTCGATGCGATCGATCTCCTTGCGCAGTTCCTCCAGGTTCGGCGGTGTCGTGGTCATGGCCCAACTCTTCTTCCGTCATGGTGGGCGGGAAGGCCCAGCCACCTCATGATCGATATAGGTTCTAAAGGCACGGATGGGCGGCACAAGGGCCGGCCGCGTCCGGGCCGGAGCTTTCGGCCGCAAAATCAGTGAGGCATTGACAGTCTGTTTTAGGCTACCCTAAACGGCCGAGCCCGGAAGGCTTTCTCCGGGCCGTACAATGCCGGGAACGCAATGGACGAAGTGACGAGCAGCTTACCGGAGGCGCCGGACAGCGTCCGCGAGGCCGATGCGCCGCGCGACTCGGCTCTCGCGCATTTCGGCAACGACCAGCCACTCAAACTCGACGCCGGCGTGTCGCTGTCGCCGTTCCAGATCGCCTATCGCACCTACGGAGCGCTCAACGCGGAGCGCTCGAACGCGGTGCTGATCTGCCATGCGCTCACCGGCGACCAGCATGTCGTCGGCACGCATCCGGTCACCAAGAAGAGCGGCTGGTGGGAGACTTTGGTCGGGCCCGGCAAGCCGGTCGATACCGATCGCTACTTCGTCATCTGTTCGAATGTCGTCGGCGGCTGCATGGGGACGAGCGGCCCGGCCTCGATCAATCCGGCCACCGGCAAGCCCTGGGGCCTGGAGTTTCCGGTCATCACCATCCGCGACATGGTGCGCGCGCAGGCGATGCTGCTCGATCATCTCGGCATCGACACCTTGTTCGCGGTGGTCGGCGGTTCGATGGGCGGCATGCAAGTGCTGCAATGGGCGGAGAGCTATCCCGAGCGCGTCTTTGCCGCGTTGCCGATCGCCTGCGCCACGCGCCATTCGGCGCAGAACATCGCCTTTCACGAAGTCGGCCGCCAGGCGATCATGGCCGATCCCGAATGGCGCGGCGGCCGCTATCATCTCGAAGGCACCAATCCGCGCCGCGGTCTCGCGGTCGCGCGCATGGGCGCGCATATCACCTATCTTTCGGACGCGGCGTTGCATCGCAAGTTCGGCCGTAAGTTCCAGGACCGCGAGAATCCGACCTTCTCGTTCGACGCCGACTTCCAGGTCGAGTCTTATCTGCGCCATCAAGGCATCTCGTTCGTCGAGCGTTTCGACGCGAACTCCTATCTCTATCTCACGCGGGCGATGGACTACTTCGATCTCGCCGCCGATCATAACGGCGTGCTCGCCAATGCCTTCAGGGGCGCGCCGACGCGCTTCTGCGTGATTTCATTCACCAGCGACTGGCTGTTTCCGACGTCGGAATCACGCGCCATCGTGCATGCGCTCAATGCCTCGAGCGCGCGTGTGTCGTTCGCCGAAATCGTCTCGGACAAGGGCCACGACGCGTTCCTGCTCGACGAGCCGGAGATGTTCGGCATCGTGCGCGGCTTCCTCGACGGCGCCAGCAAGGCGCGCGGGCTGAAATCCACGAAGGCGGTGTGAGCATGCTGTCGCGCAGCGATCCCAAGCTCAGTGCCAACATCGTACGGACGGCGGGCGGCGCGCGTGTCGACCTCGTGATGGTGGCGGACATGGTCGTGCGCGGCGCCAAAGTGCTCGACGTCGGCTGCGGCGACGGCGAGTTGCTGCGGCTCCTGAGCGAACGGCGCGACGTCGACGGCCGCGGCATCGAATTATCGCGCGAGGGCGTGAACGAATGTGTCGCCAAGGGCCTCGCGGTGGTCCAGGGCGACGCCGACACCGATCTCGGCGACTACCCGGACGACGCCTTCGATTACGTGATCCTGTCGCAGACGCTGCAGGCGACGCGGCAGCCGCGCGTGGTGCTGGAGCACATGCTGCGCATCGGTCGGCACGCGATCGTGTCGTTTCCGAACTTCGGACATTGGAGCGTGCGTCTGCAGTTGATGTTCGCCGGCCATATGCCACGCACGGAAATCCTGCCCTACAGCTGGTACGACACGCCGAACATCCATCACTGCACCATCAAGGACTTCGTCCAGCTCTGCACAGCGATCGGCGTCAAGATGGAGAAGTCGGTGGCGTTGAATGCCTGGGGCTCGCCGCTGCGGCTGAATGCGCCGTGGTGGTTCTGGAATTTGTTTGGCCAGCAGGCGGTCTTTCTGCTCAGCCGCAAGAGCTAAGTATTACATCGGCGTTTGGCGAAAGTTGCGATCGCTGGCGTAATGTATAGCGCCGTACATTCGCATTTCTTGCAAGTCATCTCGGAACAAAGTGCAGGCAAGAGAACTTGGACTGCGTGAGTTGATCATCGCTGTCCTCGTGTCTGCTCGCGCGTTCGTTTCTATCGAAAATTGCAGTTAACTAAAGTAACGCGGTAAAGTGCCGAAAACGGTGCTGATATACCATTTCTGATCTGTATCCTGAGTATAGTTGTCATGCGCGTGCGTATTTTGTGGCTAATAAAGCTTGCCCTGTGAGTGCCGTAAATATTAAAGGCCGGGGCATTCTTCGGTTTTACGCCGAAATACCCTTCCATCACCACGAAATCGTCACCGTTATTCTGCGGTAAATGCCGCAGCTTCTCGGCTGAATTGGTCGGTGGAGAATCTTTGCTTAGATGAGAGGACTACCCATCATGAATCTTAAGAAGAGACGGGCGACAATCCTGCTGTGTTCAGCCGCAATGGTCGCGCTCACGAGTTCGGCTTATGCAAAGCCGGTTCATAAGAAAGCAGCGCATCGCCACAGTTATCATCGGCAGGCTGTTGCGCCGGCCGTGCCGGCATTTGGAAATACGGCGTTCTCCGGAGCCGATCGCGATCCGCGCTATTCGGCAGGCGCTATGCAAACGCGGCAGGCCGAAGCGCCGTCCGCGCCGGTAGCGACCACGCGCCGTGGACGGCGCGCGCAAGCCGCCGCGATGGCGCAGCAGACGTCCGGCTTCAGCAGCTTCGGCGGCAGTTCGTCGCTGGTGGCTGAGGCGCGCAAATATCTCGGCACCAATCCGACCGGCCGCCGCAGCCTCTGGTGCGGCGCGTTCATGGACATGGTGCTTCGCCGCACCGGTCATGCGGGCGGTGGTAATCTCGCCAAGGCCTATGCCAGCTACGGGCGCCGCGTGTCGGGTCCGCAGGTGGGCGCTATCGCCGTGATGGGCCGCAAGGGCGGTGGTCATGTCGGCGTCGTCAGCGGCGTCGATCCAAACGGCAACCCGATCATCGTCTCGGGCAACCATAACCGTACCGTCGCGGAGTCGGTTTATCCGGCGGGCCGCATTCAGGCCTACGTGTTGCCGGGCGGCTGATCCGCCGCGCCCATCGTTCGACGTTTCATCGCGCCTCGCTCGGCAACGAGCGGGGCGCGTTGTTTTTTGCGGCCTGCGGCTCCTGCCTAAGCTTCTGTGATCGTGTCGCCGACGGCGACATCGCCGCCGCCGATCACCTCGGCATAGACCCCGCAATCCATGTGGTCGAAATTCTGCATCAGCGTTTGCGGGATGGTGAGATCGCGCGCGCCGGTCTGCGGATCGACATTGGTGGCCGCGCACCGCACGATGCGTTTGACCACCTTCAGCCGCGCACCGCCGATGGTCAGTTCGCGGTCGAGCAGGTCGAACTCGTGCCATGCCGGCCAGCCGCGCACATAGACGTTCGCCCGGAAGCGCAGCGGGTCGATGGACGCGCCGACGACCGTTTCCAGCGCGCCGACCGAGGCAAGGTTGATAATCGAGACGACCTTCCTGGCGACATCCGAGAAGCTGTGTCCCGCGCCGTAGAGGATCTTGGGCGGCCCGCGCAGCTCATCGGCGCAATAACTCGCGAAGAACGCTTCGACCGCCGTCCGGCCTTCCGGCGTGCGCAGATCGCCGCGCGCCACCTCCTTGCCGTCGAACCGGACGGTGAGGGTGTGGCTTGTCTCGTCGTAATCGGTCTTGAGCGCCGCCAGCCTTTCGTTTCGCATCAGCATCAGGAAACGCTGCTTTGGGAAATAGGCGGGGGCGGCCGGGTCAAAGCCGATCGGGCCGTTCTCGATGGCGTAGAGCCGGTCGGCCGGCACCGTCTGACCGGCCGTCAGCGTCGTGCGCGGGAGGGCTTGGGGCGACAGGCCCTTAACCGGGTAGCGGTAAAGAGCCTGGATAATGGGTTGGTCGGGCGCATTCGCCATGGACGGCCTTCGGCTGCTTGCGGTCGCGGCCCGAAGGCCCGTTTGCCTGACCTATATCAAGCAACAAGGGTCTTCAAACGGGAATAAAGGCACCCACATAAGGTCCGAGGCGGGCCGCCTGGTTCAGGGACCTGCTTGTTATCCGGTGCCATTTTGGGCCGAGGGAGTAGACGATGAACTTTGAGAAATACACCGACCGCGCCCGCGGTTTCGTGCAGTCCGCGCAGTCTTTGGCGCTGCGTGAGGGCCACCAGCAATTTGCCCCCGAACATCTCCTGAAAGTCCTGCTCGACGACCCCGAGGGGTTGGCCGCGGGGCTGATCGACCGTTCCGGCGGCAATTCGCGGCAGGCCTTGCAGCAGACCGAGGCGGCGCTCGCCAAGCGCCCCAAGATTTCCGGCGGTGGCGCCGGCCAGATCTATCTCGATCCCGCATTGGCTCGGGTCTTCGACGCCGCCGAGAAGGCCGGCGAGAAGGCCGGCGATAGTTTCGTGACGGTCGAGCGGCTTCTGCTCGCGCTGGCGCTCGAGAAAGACAGCGAGGCGGGCAAGGTTTTGAAAGCGGCCGGCGTCACGCCGCAGAATCTCAACGCCGCGATCGAAGCGCTGCGCAAGGGCCGCACCGCCGACAGTGCGTCGGCCGAGAACGCCTATGACGCGCTGAAGAAATACGCGCGCGATCTCACCCAGGCGGCGCGCGACGGCAAGATCGATCCTGTCATCGGCCGCGACGAAGAGATCCGCCGCACCATCCAGGTGCTGTCGCGCCGGACCAAGAACAACCCCGTGCTGATCGGCGAACCCGGCGTTGGCAAGACCGCCATCGTCGAAGGCCTGGCGCAGCGCATCGTCAACGGCGACGTGCCGGACAGCCTGCACGACAAGAAGCTGCTCGCGCTCGACATGGGCGCGCTGATCGCCGGCGCGAAATATCGCGGTGAGTTCGAGGAGCGCCTGAAGGCGGTGCTCAACGAGGTCACGGCGGCCGAGGGCGGCATCATCCTGTTCATCGACGAGATGCACACGCTCGTCGGCGCCGGCAAAGCCGACGGCGCGATGGACGCGTCCAACCTGCTCAAGCCGGCGCTCGCGCGCGGCGAGCTGCACTGCATCGGCGCGACCACGCTCGACGAATACAAGAAGCACGTCGAGAAGGACGCGGCGTTGGCGCGGCGCTTCCAGCCGGTGTTCGTGTCCGAGCCGACGGTCGAGGATACGATCTCGATCCTGCGCGGCCTCAAGGACAAATACGAGCAGCACCACGGCGTGCGCATCGCCGACTCGGCGATCGTTGCCGCGGCGACGTTGTCGAACCGCTACATCACCGACCGCTTCCTGCCCGACAAGGCCATCGACCTCGTCGACGAGGCGGCGGCGCGGCTGAAGATGCAGGTCGATTCCAAGCCCGAGGAGCTCGATTCGATCGACCGCGAGATCGTGCGGCTGAAGATCGAGCAGGAAGCGCTGAAGAAGGAAACCGACCCGGGCTCCAAGGACCGGCTGAAGAACCTCGAGGTCGAACTCGCCGATCTCGAGAAGCGGTCCGCCGACCTCACGAGCCGGTGGAAGTCGGAAAAGGAAAAGCTGGGCTCGGCGACCGAGCTGAAGAAGCAGCTCGACGACGCGCGCAACGAACTCGCCATCGCGCAGCGCAAGGGCGAATACCAGAAGGCGGGCGAACTCGCTTATGGCCGCATCCCCGACCTCGAGAAGAAGCTGAAGGCGGTCGAGGAGAGCGAAGGCAAGGGCGCCATGGTCGAGGAGACCGTGACCGCCGACCACGTTGCCGGCGTCGTCTCACGCTGGACCGGCGTGCCGGTCGACAAGATGCTCGAAGGCGAGAAGGAAAAGCTGCTGCGCATGGAAGACGAGCTCGCCAAGCGGGTGGTCGGCCAGGCGGAAGCCGTGAAAGCCGTCTCGACCGCGGTGCGGCGCGCCCGCGCAGGCCTGCAAGACCCGAACCGGCCGATCGGCTCGTTTATGTTCCTGGGGCCGACCGGCGTCGGCAAGACGGAGCTGACCAAGGCGCTCGCGGCCTATCTGTTCGACGACGAGAACGCGCTGCTGCGCATCGACATGTCGGAGTACATGGAGAAGCACGCGGTGGCGCGGCTGATCGGTGCGCCTCCGGGCTATGTCGGTTACGAGGAGGGCGGCGCGCTCACGGAAGCCGTGCGGCGCAGGCCTTATCAGGTCGTGCTGTTCGACGAGATCGAGAAGGCGCATCCGGACGTGTTCAACGTCCTGTTGCAAGTGCTCGACGACGGACGCCTGACCGACGGGCAGGGCCACACGGTCGACTTCCGTAATACGCTGATCATCATGACGTCGAATCTCGGTGCCGACTTCCTGGTCAACCAGCCGGAAGGTCAGGACACCGACGCCGTGCGCGACATGGTGATGGGTGTGGTGCGCGCCTCGTTCCGGCCGGAGTTCTTGAACCGCGTGGACGAGATCATCCTGTTCCATCGCCTCCAGAAGAGCGAGATGGGCCGCATCGTCGACATCCAGATGAAGCGCCTGCAGAAGCTGCTGGACGACCGCAAGATCACGCTCACGCTCGAGCCGAGCGGTCGCGACTGGCTCGCCGAAAAGGGCTGGGATCCGGCTTACGGCGCCCGTCCCCTGAAGCGGGTGATCCAGAAGGCGGTGCAGGATCCGCTCGCCGAGATGATCCTTGCCGGCAAGATCAAGGACGGCGAGACCGTCGTTGTCTCCGGCGACAAGCTCGGCCTGACCTTCAACGGTCAGATCGCGCAGGCGGCGTAATCGGCTTTAACCCTCCCCCGCGCAGGCGGGGGAGGAAAAAAGCGCTCAAATCTTCCGAGATTGGACTATCGTCCGGCCGGCGCGTTCGTCGCGACGCGCGCCGGTTTGCGCGCCATCAGGCCATCGAGGCGCTCGCGCTCCTTGTCGAAGGCGGCCATCACCGGCCCCTGCAGTTCGCGGCCGCGCGGCAGCTTGATGCGCATCGGGTCGACGAAGCGGCCGTTGATGCGGATTTCGTAATGCACGTGCGAGCCGGTCGACAAGCCGGTCGAGCCGACGAAGCCGATCACCTGGCCCTGTCGCACCCGTTTGCCCTCGTCCATGCCGCGCGCATAGGCGCTCATGTGGCCGTAGGCGGTCTCATAGCCATTGTTGTGACGCAGCAGGATGAACTTGCCGTAGCCGGATTCCCAACCGACCTTCTCGATCGTGCCGTTGCCGGCGGCATAAATCGGCGTACCGGAAGGCGCCGCCCAGTCCACGCCGGTGTGCATCTTGGTGTAGCCGAGGATCGGATGACGGCGGATGCCGAAGGACGATCGCATGATGCCGGCGACCAGCGGCTTACGCACCAGGAACTTCTTCGCGCTCTTGCCGGTCTCGTCGTAGTAGTCGACCAGACCGTCGTCCGGCGACTGGAAACGATAGAATTTCTTGGTCTCGCCGCCGACGGTGAGCGCGGCGAACAACACATCGCTGCGGCTGTCGGCGGCCGGCGCTTCGTCCTCGCCGGCGTAGAGCACTTCGAACGAGTCGCCCGGCTGCACCTTGCGCTGGAAGTCGACGTCGTAAGAATAAATCTTGATCAGCTCTTCGATGATCGGCTTCGGAATCTGGTTGCGCAGCGCGGTTTCGTAGACGCTCTGGTAGAGCCGCACGCCGGACGTGTCGTTCTCGTCCTCGCTAGTATCGCTGTTTTGCGCGACTTCCGTGTCGACGTTACGCACGTCGACCGAGACGTATTTGCCGGTGTCGGCGAGCGCGACGACCGCGTCGATGGAGGAATCGCCGGCGATGATCACCCGGACCGGTTGCAGCCGCGGGGGTTGCGTGCCGGGTATCGGGGACATCAGCACGCGCAGCTTTTGGCCTTCGCGGATGCCGCCGTCGCGGCCGCGGTTGAGCACGCGAATGACCGAGGCGATATCGTCGGCGTTGGCGCCGAGATCGCGCAGCATTGTCAGCACCGTGTCGCCC